>JAWKUA010000019.1 GCA_041398785.1 Planctomycetaceae bacterium
TGCGGAGAACTCCACGCACCAACTTCTCCCGGCACAGCGTCCGCGCATCCATCTCTCCCAGGCGAAGCCGTCCGGGAGAGGTCGGGCGAGCGGAGCGATGCCCGGGAGAGGGCCGACCGCGCGTTCAGCCTTTCGACAACACAGCACCACGTACGCGCGGACGACAAACGAATCCATACACTTCCGTTTTCCGCAAACCTGGCGAATATCCTGTCCGATGGCCGAGCGGTCTGCGTTATCGTGAGAAGTCGACGCCATCAATCTGACTTCCCCCGGGCATCGTACAGCGGCGGCTGTGACGGGTGACAACTATGGACGACCTTCATTTTTCGCAAGATTCGTCAGATGACCCCGATTCGATTATCGATCTGCAGCAGCACCGCTGGAGGAATGGCGACCGCGTTTCGGTTGAGGCGCTAATCGCTGAACAACCGGCGGTCGCGGCACGGCAGGATCTAATGATGGATCTTGTTTACGGCGAAGTTTTGCTGCGCGAAGCCCGCGGGGAATCACCGGCACCGGAGGAATACATCCGGCGGTTTCCTCAACTGCAGGCCGAGATCGCCCGCCAGTTTCAGATTCATCGAGCGCTGGAGATCTCGGTTGGCGACGCTTCCACAGCCGACCCTGATGCGACTCTGACCGGTACTCCGCCGTCGCTGCCGAGCCGCGCGCCTCGGATTCCCGGCTTCGAACTGGAACGCATTGTCGGTCGCGGCGGCAATGGAGTCGTCTATCGCGCGACGGAAGAACGTCTGAACCGGCCTGTCGCGGTCAAACTGCTGATGAACGTTGATGCCGCCGGAGAACAGCAGCGGTCGTCCCTGTTTCGTGAAGCCGAAGCGGCCGCGTCACTGCGGCATCCGGGAATTGTGCCGGTCTATCAGGTCGGTGAATTC
The DNA here is from genome assembly GCA_041398785.1 of Planctomycetaceae bacterium. Lineage (NCBI taxonomy): Bacteria > Pseudomonadati > Planctomycetota > Planctomycetia > Planctomycetales > Planctomycetaceae > Planctomycetaceae bacterium. Next base: position 900 of record JAWKUA010000019.1, read on the forward strand.
GACGGCGCGGCGTTTCTGGTGATGGAATTTTGCGACGGTGGTTCGCTGGCCGAGCGTCTGCGGAACGGACCACTTCCCGTCAGCGACGCCGTCGCGCTGATGAAGCAGGTTGCGCTGGCGGTTCAGTTCGCTCATTCCCGGGGAACGATTCACCGCGATCTGAAACCGGGTAACGTGCTGCTGGATCGACACGGACAGCCTCAGGTCAGCGACTTCGGCCTGGCTCGACGTCTGGACGCCGAACACACGCTGCGCGCTACGGGCGACGTTGTGGGAACTCCCGCGTATATGGCTCCGGAACAGGCTCGCGGCGAAACGGCCGACGAACGGTCCGACGTGTATTCGCTGGGAGCGGTGCTGTATGAAACGCTGTGCGGTCGGCCACCGTTTCAAGCCGCCACTCCCTGGGAAATCGTCAGCCAGGTGCTGACAAATGATCCGCCGCTGCTGAGAGAGCTGAATTCTTCTGTCCCCGTTGAACTGGAAACGATCTGCGCCCGGTGTCTCGAAAAGGACGCGGCGCGACGTTACGCATCGGCACAGGAGCTGGCTGAGGAACTCGTCCGGTTCGAAAAGGGTGAACCGATTCTGGCCCGGCCGGTCAGCCAGTTTCAGCGGTTCCGAAAGTGGTGCGGACGCAACCGGCGAGTCGCATCGCTGGCTGCCGTATCGCTCACTCTGCTGCTTGCGCTGGGAATCGGTTCCACGATCGCGGCGTTCTGGCTGTCATCGGCCAATAATTCTGTCCGGCAGGAACGCACCAAAGCGCAGCAGGCGGAACTGGCGGCTGATCAGGATCGTACGGCCGCCGTCAATGCGCTCAATTCGCTGGTGGAGTCTCTGTACGACGATCTGTCCGCCAACGCGGCGACGATCAGGACACGCGAAAAGATCGTTGACGCGGCCATCGATGGTTTGAACTCTCTGTCGCAGGTTCGCGGCGACCGCGCCGCCGATCGGACAACACTGCGGGCTCTGCATCGCATCGGCGATCTGATGTCTCTGAAGGGATCGCACGACGAAGCCGCACAATCCTTTCAGCGGGCCATTGACCTGGCACGCGAGGTCCTTGAGCGGCACCCCGATGATCCGGAGCCGAAGCTGGACCTGGCAGCGTCGCTCGGCCGATTCAGCGTGCATTACACGAGACTGACGAAGCCAGCGCTGGCCGAAGCGTTCGCAAACGAAAGTTTCTCGCTGCTGAACGAAGTGCTGGCCGACGACCCGGACAACCAGCAGGCGCTGCGGCAGATTGTTGTTCAGCATCAGCAGAAGCTGGATTCCATGTGGCAGGCGATGGCCAGCCCCGCACAGGTCATCGAAGCCGGCAACCAGGCGATTTTGCACATCGACCGGCTCAATGCACTAGCGCCCGACGACACGGTTGCACAGCGATCCGGCCAGATGATTCATTTTCAGATCGGGCGAGCATTCCTCGACAGCGGAGACGCCGCGACTGCCGGGAAGCACTTTACAATCGCCCGCCAACTTGTGGATCGCCTGCTGGAAACGCAGCAGCACAACACCGATCTTCGCAGTTCCGCTGCGCTGCTGGATCGAGCCCAGGGGATGGTCAGTACGGCGCTGGGCAATCCCGATCGAGCGGCGGAATTGTTCGAACAGTCCTTGCTGACCTTTCGCGAACTGTCCGCCGCCGATCCACAGAATTCTCAGGCACGACGAAACATTGCCAACACCGAAAGTCTGATGGCCGACACTCTGCACGCCCTGCAGCGCGATGAGGAATCCATGCACTACCTGCAGGAGGCCATCGAAATCTACGACGCGATGATTCGGGATGAGCCTCAGAACAATTCGAATCGCATCCTGATCGCCGAAGCTCTGTTAAAGATGTCCAACGCTCATCTGGCCGGCGATCATTGGGAACAGTCGGCCGAAGACTGCCGGCAAATGCTGCACTACCTGCACGCCGACGAATCCGGCGAATCCACGACGGGCGGAGCTGCCGCCATGTATTCCCTGCTGGCGACACTTCTGCTGGAAAGTACCGAGCGTCTGCTGGGAAATTCCGCAGACAGCAAAACGACCACCGGCGAATGTATCGCTCTAATGCTGGCCGCCCGCCGCGATGCGCAGGCAGCGACGTCCGACGTCCTTTCCGAGGAAGCCAGGAATGTCATTCGCAACGTTAATCCGGACGTGACGGCAAACACTTTTGAAGAACTGTTCGACCATATCAACGGACTTCAGGATGTGAACCCGATGTTCAGCGGATACCGACTCATCTACCACGCCGGCACGCACGCCTTTCGAGCACAGAACCTTGTGGAGTCAGATTCCGAAGTGAATCGCGAGACGGCTGCCATTCACGTCGCTGAGGCGATTGCTTTGCTAAAGAAGCTCGCCACCGAAAACCCGCCATCGCTGCAATTCATTCTCAGCGACCCCGACCTGACCTGGCTGCGCAGCACCAGCGAATGGTCCACCACCAACTTCCTTCCAGCGAATTAGGCGCTCCGACTTCCTTCGAACGTCCTCGCGCGATGGATCCGGAAATCCAGCCCTGACGGGGCTCGGTGATCTCTGTTTCTCTGTGTTTCATGGCGCATCCGAAGGCGCGAAGTTGAAAAAGCTACTTCGCATCTTCGTATGAGAACCGCGGTCGCGGTGCGTCGCGAGGTGCAGCGGGAGAATTCGCGTTGTGCTGCGGCTCGTGTCAGCTCAGGTGGGAGCGCACTTTTTCGGTGGTGGGAGAATTGATCACGCCGCGTTCTGTGATGATTGCGGTGATCAGTTTGGCAGGTGTGACGTCGAAGGCGGGGTTGTAGACGTCGACTCCGTCAGGAACCGTGACTCTGCCGAATCCGCTGGCGATTTCGCTGCGGTCTCGCTGCTCGATCGGGATGGTGTCGCCGGTTTCCAGAGTCAGGTCGAACGTGCTGGACGGAGCGGCCACGTAGAACGGGATGCCGTGGGCTTTCGCCAGCACGGCCACTCCGTAGGTTCCGATCTTATTGGCGGCGTCTCCGCTGGCGGCAATCCGATCCGCACCGGTGACGACGGCCTGAATGCGACCTTCCTTCATCACCTGAGCGGCCATGTTGTCGCAGATGACGGTGATGGGAATGTTGCGCTGCTTGAGTTCCCATGCGGTCAGACGAGCTCCCTGCAGCAGCGGCCGGGTTTCGTCGGCGTAGACGTGAATCTTGTTGCCGGCGGCCGCCGCGGCGAATATGACTGAAAGAGCCGTGCCGTCACCGGCCGTCGCGAGCGCTCCCGCGTTGCAGTGAGTCAGGATGCCTCCGGATGACGGCATCAGTTGGCTGCCGTGACGCCCAATGTCGCAACACATCTGTTTGTCTTCGGCGTCGATCGTCTGTGCTTCCGTCAGCAGCGCAGCGTGGATCTGTTCGGACGCAAGCTGCGACCGGTCGGCGGCGAATCGATTCATTCGGTCCAGCGCCCAGAACAGATTCACTGCGGTCGGACGACTGGAAGCCAGATCGTCCGTCACTTGCTTCAGTCGAGCGTTGAAATCGCCGCGACCTGCCGAACGGTGCGTCTGCGTTCCGATGACGACTCCGTATGCCGCCGCGACGCCGATGGCCGGAGCGCCGCGGACTTTCAGCACTTTGATCGCGTCCCGGACGTCTTCGACACAGCGGCATTCGATTTCGCGGAATTCCGTCGGCAGCAGTGTCTGATCGATCATCCACAGCGATCCATTCGAACCGCCCTGCCAGCGCAGAGTTTCATATGTTTGCGTCATCCGGGGGGGCACCTGTTTCGGCGGTTACTGCCTTTCAGCGGGCAAAACCAGGACGTCAGCCGTAAACTTCCGGCACATTCTGCGTCACCGTGAAATTGTCCGCCAGTCACCGGTCTGACTGCTCTTGAGGCAGGGAATCAACACTGTTACTTCTGTGCCGTGCGAAGTGCGAACGATGATCATACGTCATGAAGTACCGGGCCGGTTCACCAGGCTTGTTCTGCTGGTGATCGGTCTGGCTCTGGCTGGAATCTTCGTTGTGGCGGCGCTGCTGAATCCGGATTCCCGGGGCTTCGGCACGCACGAACAACTGGGATTTCCACCGTGCCAGTTCAAGTCGCTGACCGGGCTGAACTGTCCCCACTGCGGCATGACGACAGCGTTCTCGCATTTCGTACGAGGACAGTGGAGCGACATGTGGCGATCGAACCCGAGCGCCATGATTCTGGCTCCGCTGTTTGTTCTGACTTCAGTCTGGTGCTTCACAGTTTCCGGCACGGGCCGGTGGTGGCTGACAGCGGAACCGACGTGGTGGCTGATCTTTGGCGGAATCGCCTATCTGGCCGCGACGGTTGTGCTGTGGGTGATCCGATTGTTGTGACTCACCGTACGGAGTCTGGGAACGCGCCGGCGACTGCGGCGTCGGGAATGCGTCGCTGGTTCAGGATTTGAATTGCACAGTTCAGACGGTGCCGAACAGTCATGTCGCAAAGTTCCATCGCAACCACGGAAGTGCGCCAACCCGCCCGAACAATGCCGAACGTCGCGCGGGGCATTGCGATCGCGCTGCTGCTGGCTTCGTTCAGCGGTTGTTCGCTGTTCGTGATGGCCGGGAAGGCCATCCTTGGTGACCCGCAGGTTTCTTCGGAGTTTCGGCTCCATACGGGCATCGACTTGACGGACGGCGATGACTCCGTGTTGATTCTATGTACAGCACCTCACGGAATTGTCGGTCAGTTTCCTTCTCTGCAGATCGATATCGTGGATCGGATGACGCGGACCCTGAAGACTCGCAAAGTCAAAGTGATTCCCTCGGACGACGTCGCCACGTGGTTTGATGACCACGGTGAATGGGGCGACTTCTCAGAGCTGGCGAAGAAGTTTGATGCGAAGTACGTCATGCATGTCAACGTGCAGGCATTTACCTACAAGGTTCCGGACAGTGAAACACTGCTTCAGGGAAGCAGTCACGGCCGCGTTCTGGTTTATGCCGCCAGCAGCGACGATGACGCTGAGGTGCCGATTCGACAGGTCTTCGACCGTTCCTTCAAGATTCATTTCCCGACGTCGTATCCGGTTCCCAGGGAAAACGAATCGGATGAAATCTTCGTGGAACGCTTTATGGATCGCGTTGCTCTGCACATCGCTCAGATCTTCTACGACCACCCGTTCAGCGAAAACATTCACTGATCCACAGAACCGCAGAAGCGACGGCCACAAAACTCGCGGCTGTCGGAGGATACGAGATGGCATTTTTCGGCAAGGCAGAGAATTCCCGTATGGTCCACAGAACCCGGATCTCGCGCGCAACACAATTCGCGGCAATGCTGCTGCTGTTGTTGACGCTTCCCGGATGCAACTATTTCATCCTGCTGGGATACCTGATCGGCGGTCCGCCGCAACTGGAGCCTCTGTTCGAAGCGGAAACAAAGGAGTCCCTGACAGATCGCGGAGTTCGCGTGGCGGTGGTCTGCTATGCCGACAAGGAGCTGAAATACTCCTATGACAACATCGACTATCTGATCGCCGCTCACCTGACGACGAAACTGCGGCAGAACAAAATTGATGTTGTCAGTTCTGACCGCATTCGTGTGTGGATGGAAAAGAACAAGGACTGGGACAGTCCCGAAGAAATCGGAGCAGAGTTCGACGTGACTTACGTGGTTTACGTCGACATCGCCGATTTCTCGCTGTTCGAACGGGACAGTAACAATAGTCTGTTTCGCGGTCGCTGCGAATGCATTGTCAGCGTTCACAAGATGGAGGCCGACGGTGACGGACGCCGGATTTTCGTCAAGGACGTGACCTCGGTGTTTCCGATCCAGGTGCCCCGATCGGCCGCCGAAGTCAGCTATGACACCTTTCGCGCGGAGTACTTCTGGCGACTGGCGGATGAAATCGGACGGCTGTTCTATCCCTACATGAATGGTGACGACATCGTCAACGCGACGTAGTGCCCTGTCCATCGTAAGTTGATGTGTGCCACTGGCCGTGCCAGTGCCCTTTGCTCCGGAAAAAACTGGCTGTGCCAGTGCCCGGCACTCCTGAACACACTGGCACAGCCAGTGGCACACGACCCACCGATCCACGCCTGACAAAGCACTAGTCGACGAAGAACAGCGCGGACGAAGAACTGCCAATGTCAGTGACCATCACCGGTTTCGAGACCTTTGATCTGAGGTTCCCGACCTCCGAGCAGCTTGACGGTTCGGACGCGATGAATCCGGACCCGGATTATTCGGCCGCTTACGTCGTGCTGCGAACCGATTCCGCGGAACTGAGCGGCCACGGCATGACGTTCACGATCGGCCGCGGAAACGAACTTTGCGTCGCGGCCATCGAATCGCTCGCGGCACTGCTGATCGGCACACCTGTCGAATCTCAGATGAAGACTCCGGCAGCGCTGTATCGCCGGCTGACGGGCGACAGCCAGTTTCGCTGGGTCGGGCCGGAAAAGGGAATCATCCATCTGGCGGCGTCCGCCCTGCTGAATGCCGTCTGGGACCTGTGGGCTCGCTTGCAGCAAAAACCGGTCTGGCGACTGGTCTGCGATATGACCCCGGAAGAGATCGTCCACTGCATTGACTTTCGCTATCTGACGGACGCGCTGACGCCCAACCAGGCCACGGAACTGCTGCAGCGTCAGCATTCGACGAAACGTGAACGCATGGAGTTCTTGTTGTCAGAAGGCTATCCCAGTTACACCACGTCCGCCGGCTGGCTGGGCTATTCGGACGAAGCGCTGAAGGAAAAATGCCGCGATCTGAAACACCGCGGCTGGTCTCACTTCAAGATCAAGGTGGGGCGCGACCTGGCCGACGACGTGCGCCGCTGCCGTCTGCTGCGTCAGGAAATGGGCGAAGACGCGTTCATGATGATCGACGCGAATCAGGTCTGGGACGTGCCTCAGGCGATCGAATGGATCTCGCGGCTGGCGGAATTTCGTCCGTGGTTTGTCGAGGAACCCACCAGCCCCGACGACATTCTGGGCCACGCGGCAATCGCAAAGGCGATCGCGCCGATTCGCGTCGCGACGGGAGAAATGTGCCACAACCGCATCATGTTCAAACAGTTCCTGCAAAGCGGAGGCATGCAGGTCTGTCAGCTGGACAGTTGCCGTCTGGGCGGTATCAGTGAAATTCTGGCAGTGATGCTGCTGGCGGAAAAGTTTCGCGTACCCGTGTGTCCGCACGCCGGCGGAGTCGGACTTTGCGAATACGTGCAGCACCTGTGCATGATCGACTACGTCTGCGTTTCGGGTTCGACGGATGGCCGTGTTGCGGAATACTCCGATCACCTGCACGAACACGTCAGGCATCCGGTCACGATGAAAAACGGTCGCTATCTGCCGCCCGGTGACGTCGGCTACAGCGTCGAATTCCTCGACTCAACGCTGGATCGGTATACACTGCGAAAGCCGTCGTGAGTGTGGCGTCGGCACTGTCCTGCTGATCCAGAGACCGTCCGATGTCCCGAATCGCTTTCCTGGCCTGTGCCTGCTGTTGCCTCATCGCAGGTGTTCCCGCCGACGAAATTCAGCCCGCTGTGAGCCAGCCCGCCGGCAACAATCCCCCGCTGGAGTTCACCAAATGGAGCGGCCGGATCAACGTGCCCGATCCCGTCGCCATTTCCCTGGACAATCACGGTCGCGCATACGTGACGCAGACACAGCGGCGCAAACTGCAGGATCTGGACCTGCGCGAACATCGCGAGTGGACGGCCGATGATCTCAGCCTGCAGTCGATCGACGACAAGCGAGCCTTCTATCATCGCACGCTTGCTCCCGGTAACGAAGCAGCCAGTGCAAAGCACATCGGCGATCTGAACAGTGACGGACATCACGACTATCGCGATCTGATGGTTGTCAGTGAAAAGATTCATCGCCTGGAAGACAGCGATGGCGACGGCACCGCCGATGCCATCACGACATTCGCCGACGACTTCCGCACCGAAGTGACAGGCATTGCCGCTGGAGTCCTGGCTGACGGTGACACCGTCTACGCCACGATCGCTCCGGATGTCTGGAAGCTTCGCGACACTGACGGCGACGGCGTGGCTGACGACCGAGAGCTCCTGGCCACCGGTTTTGGGCTGCACATCGCGTACGGCGGCCACGACATGCACGGTCTGACCGTCGGCCCGGACGGAAAGATCTATTGGTCGATCGGCGACAAAGCCATCAGCGTCATGTCGAAGGAAGGCCGGCGCTTTCACTATCCCAATCAGGGCGGAGTCATGCGGTGCAATCCGGACGGCACCGACTTTGAAGTCTTCGCACACGGACTGCGAAACGTTCAGGAACCGACCTTCGATCAATTCGGCAATCTGTTTGGAGTCGACAATGATTCCGACAACGAAGGTGAAAAGGAACGCTTTGTGTACATCGTCAGGGGCATGGATGCCGGCTGGCGGTTCAACTACCAGCTTCGCGAAAGCCGGTACAACCCGTGGATGGCGGAAGGCATCTGGGAAACGTACCACGAAGGTCAGCCGGCACACGTGATTCCGCCGATCAGCTATTCAATCGACGGTCCGGCCGGATGCGCGTTCAATCCGGGAACGGCTCTGAGCCCTGTGTGGCGCGACTATTTCTTTCTGACGGGGGCACCCAACGGAAATCAGATCGCGTTTCAGGTACAGCCGGACGGCGCTTCGTTTCGAATGGTGAACGAACAGACGATCGGCAACGGCATTCCGCTGGTCGGCATCAACTTCGGACCGGACGGTGCCCTGTACGGAGTCGACTGGGGCGGTGGCTATCCGCTGAATCAAACCGGCGCTGTCTGGAAGATCGACGATCCGGCGTCCGCGAATTCCGACATTCGCGCGCAGGTGCGTGAGTTGCTGGGACGCGGACTGAAGAACCAGGAAACAGCAGCGCTGGTCGGACTGCTGTCTCACGCGGATCAGCGAATCCGCCTGAACGCGCAGTTTGAACTCGTCAATCGAAATGCGGTCGGGGAACTCATCCGGACCGCCACGGCGCATGAAGAACAGCTCGCCGGAATTCATGCCGTGTGGGGACTCGGGCAACTCGCGCGACAAGGCAGCCAGCCGGCATTGACGAAACTGACTCACCTGCTGGTCGACAATGATCCGGAAATCGTTGCTCAGGCTGTTCGAGTGATCGGTGACCTGAAGTCGTTCAACGGAAGGCTGCTGCTGTCGATTCTGGCTAACAAAAGCCCGCGAGTTCAGTTTGCCGTCGCTTCGGCTTTAGGCGATCACCCGACTCCTGACGCCGTGCCGTCGCTGGTTGAGTTCTCCAAAACGCTGCGAATGTCCGACACGTACCTGCGATTCGCGCTGGTCCGGGCACTTGCGAGTTGCGCCGCGTCCGACCAACTGCAGTCGATGCGGGAAAGCGACAGCGAACTGCTGCGGCTTGCGGCCGTCGTCGCATTGCGGCAGCAGGCCAGTCCGCTGGTTGTCGATTTTCTGTATGACAAGTCTGAAGTTGTGGCGACGGATGCCGCGCGAGCAATCCACGATGATTTTTCCATACCCGCCGCGCTGCCGGAACTGGCTGAGGCGCTGACCGATCCCGTGTATCACAACGAAGCCTTTCTGCGCCGCGCGTCAGCGCGAACTTTCGGCTGGGGCAGCCGGAACATGCGCTGCGAATCGCGAAGTTTGCCGCGAGTCCTCAGGCGTCACCGGTCATGAGGCTGGAAGCGCTCGCCGCACTGGCGGACTGGAAGCATCCGTCACCGCTGGATCGTGTGACGGGACGGTACCGCGATCCGGCAGCGATCGAACGACACCTGGATCCCGGACCTTTGGCGGCAGTATTGTCCGGGCTGATTCGCGATGCACATTCTGAGATCAGCGCCGCGGCTCTGGCGACCGCGGTGGCGCTCGATTTCAAAGTCAACGAAGATGCCCTGGCAGATCTGGTGATGGCGAGAATACAGCGTCGGACGTGCGAGTCCAGGCTTTGAGCGCGCTGGATTCGCAGGCGTCCGAATTGCTGAATCCGCTGATCCAGAGATCACTGAAGTCCGAGACGACGCGGCCTTGCGAATTCGCGCTGGAACTGCTGGCGAAACACGATCCGCGTCGTGCGGTCATCCAGATTGCCGCCACTCTGAAGACTTCATACGTGACGGCCGAACGCCAGCGAGCGGCAGCGTTGTGTGCCGAACTGGACGTTCCTGGCGCCGACCGGCTGTTGTACACGCTGATTCAGGACCTGACCGCCGCGGAGTCCGCTGACATTCGGCTGGAAGTCATCGAAGCGGCCGAGATCCGCAGCCGGGACAACAGCCAACTGGCGGCTTCGCTGGCCGAATTTCGGACCGCCCGCGAACAATCCGCCGGTGACGACCCCGCGGCGGCGTTTGACGAATGCCTCGTCGGCGGAGATCCGCAGCGCGGCCGGCAGTTGTTCCTAAATCACATTTCCGCTCAGTGCGTTCGCTGCCATCGAGTCGGGCGTCAGGGAAGCAACATCGGTCCCAGGCTGGACGACGTCGCCCTTCGACGCGATGCCAAGTACCTGCTGAGATCCATTGTCGCACCCAGCGCCGATATCGACGACAAATATCGGTCGCAGGTGGTTGTGATGAATTCCGGAAAGGTCGTTCAGGGACTGCTGCTGAAAAAGGACGACCTGTCGATGACGCTCGCGGACGCGCAGGGGCAGGAAGTGGAAATCGCTCTGGCGGATGTCGAGGAATTCGTCGATCGGAAGGTGTCGATCATGCCGGAGATGACCGAAACACTGTCACGACGACAGATCCGCGACCTGCTGGCGTTTCTGCTGACTCTGGAAACCGAAGTCAGGCCAACAGCTCGTTGATAACCTGCGCGGGAAGAACACCCGTCAGCCGCTGATCCAGTCCCTGGAACCGGTACGTCAGTCGTTCGTGGTCGAAGCCCAGCAACTGCAGAATGGTGGCGTGAAAATCGCGGATATGAACGGGATCGCGGACGATGTTGTAGGAAAAGTCGTCGGTCTCTCCGTAGATCGCTCCGCCTTTCGTTCCTCCGCCGGCCATCCACATTGAAAAGCAGCGAGGATGGTGATCACGACCGTAATTTTCCTTTGACAGTCCGCCCTGACTGTAGATCGTGCGGCCGAATTCGCCGCCCCAGATGATCAGCGTGTCGTCCAGCATGCCGCGCTGCTTCAGGTCTTCCAGCAACGCGTAGCAGGGCTGGTCGATGTCTTTGCACTGGCTGGGCATCCGGCCCGCGACGTTGGCATGATGATCCCAGTTGTTGTGATACACCTGGATGAACCGCACACCCCGTTCCGCCAGCCGGCGAGCCATCAGCGCCGTATAGCCAAACGTGCCGGGCTTCTTCGAATCTTCACCGTAGAGTTCAAAGATATGCTGCGGCTCCTGGCTCATGTCCGTCAGTTCCGGAACACTGGCCTGCATTCGGAACGCCATTTCGTATTGCCGGATCCGCGTTTCCGTTTCCGGATCATGCAGCGACTGGTACGTCAGTTCATTCAGCCGGTTCAGTCCGTCGATGGAACGTTTGCGAATGAAGTCAGGAACGCCCGGCGGATTGTTGACGAAGAGAATCGGATCGCCGGTGCTGCGGAACGAAACGCCGGCATGCTGGCCGGGAAGGTAGCCGGAACCCCACAGCCGCGCGGAGATCGCCTGTTCCTGGTCGCGATTGCTGGGTGTGGCGATCAGCACGACGAAGGCCGGCAGATTTTCATTCATCGTGCCCAGACCGTACGACGCCCACGCTCCCAGACACGGACGGCCGGTGACCTGATTTCCCGTCTGCATCGCGGAAATCGCCGGCTCATGGTTGATGGCTTCCGTGTGCAGACTTTTCATCCAGCAGATTTCGTCGGCCTTCTCCGCAAGCCTCGGCAGCAGTTCGGTGTTCATCCACATGCCGCAGTCGCCGGCCTGGCTGAACTTGTATTTGGACGGAGCAATCGGAAAGCGAGCCTGTCCGCTGGTCATCGTCGTCAGCCGCTGACCGTTGCGAATCGATTCCGGCAGATCCTTGTCATACCAGTCGTTCATCACCGGCTTGTAGTCGAACAGATCCATCTGCGCAGGTCCGCCAACCATGTGCAGGTAGATGACTCGCTTTGCCTTCGGCAGAAAATCGGGCCCGACGGCAGCTTCGCTGGAACCGAATGCGGAGTTTCCCATCAGCGTCGCAATGGCCGCACCACCGAGCACGCTGCGGCCCGTCGTAAAGAAGTTCCGGCGGGAAAGGAGATGCGGCGAGTCCGCGGCTGCGATGAAAGGTGTGTGATGCATGGCTTGGAGTCCGGGAGGGGATACAGTCTTCAGTCGTCAGTCGTCAGTCGTCAGTCGTCAGTCGTCAGTCGTCAGTCGTCGGTGCCTACTTGTTCAGGACTTCGTCAAGATTCAGCACCTGATTACAGACCATCGTCCATGCCGCCAGAGTAGCGGCGTCGATGTCGGTGGCGGCCGGGGATTCGCCGACGTCGGTGAGTGCCTTTGCGTCGTCGGGATGTGACTGGTAGTAGTCGAAGAAGTCCCGTTTGTCGTTCAACAGCACTTCCATTTCGACGTCATTCATCGATCGAAACAGCGCGCGGCGAGCGATCTCGCTGACGATTCTCGCGTCGTCGTCGCCGCCAGCCGTGTGAATCGCGTTTTCGGCAAGATGCCGGGCTGCTTCGACGAACACCGGATCGTTCAGCGTCACCAGCGCCTGCAGCGGCGTGTTGGTTCGTTCGCGGCGAACGGTACAGACTTCGCGGTTTGGAGCGTTGAATGCTTCCATGTTTGGCGGAGGAGCCATTCGCTTCCAAAACGTGTACAGCGAACGCCGGTAGAGGTTCTCACCGGTGTCCGCGACGTATTCGCGGGTGTCGCTGACGTTCAGACCCACGACGTTCCAGATGTCTTCCGGCTGGTACGGTTTGACTCCCGGACCGTACATTTTCGGCGACAGCAGGCCGCTGACCGCCAGGGCGTAATCGCGGACCATCTCCGCCGCCATCCGAAAACGCGGGCCCCGCGACAACAATACATTGTCACGATCGAGTTCCAGCTTTTCAGGAGTGACCGCAGCCGACTGCCGGTACGTGGCGCTCATCAGCATCAGCTTGAACAGTCGCTTTGTGTTCCAGCCGGATTCGCGGTATTCCACCGCCAGCCAGTCCAGCAGATCCTGATGGCTGGGCAGCGATCCCATGACTCCAAAATCTTCGGGAGTCGCAACAATTCCCTGCCCGAACAATTCCTGCCAGAAGCGATTCACGGTGACTCGCGCGGTCAGCGGATTGGTCGGATCAACAACCCATTCGGCCAGTCCCAGGCGATTCTTCGGTGCTCCATCGGGCAGCGGGTGCAGCGCCGCCGGAGTGGTCGCCGACACTTCTTCACCGGGTTTGTCGTATTCGCCGCGCATCAGAATATGCGCCATGGCCGGTGAGTCCTTCCGTTCCTGCTGAATGTGAGTCACCGGGCTGCGTTTTCTGATGGCGTCACGTTCTTCTTCCAGCGACGTGACCGCTTTCGCCAGCGCGGGGAACTGAGGGTCGTGAACGTTGAGGTAATGGTCGAACAGCGACGCCTGCTGTTCCGGCGTGCGCTGGTCCGCGGGAATGCTCAGGATGGAACGCAGCAGGGCCGTGTCAGCAATCGCCTTGACTTCATCGGCGCCAAGAGCGCGAGCGTACACACGGACGTCCTGAACGGCACCACCTTCGAACACCTGCCCTGTGCTGCGCTGTCCGATGCGCAGAGACGTCGTGGTGTGAATTGACGCGTCCGGCTTCAGATTGTTTGTTTCGATCTTCGTTTCCTGCGGAAATCCGTTCACGTAGATGCGGATGCCATCCGGCTTTCCGGAACCATCGTACGTGGCAAACACGTGCTGCCATTCACCCGTTTTCAGGACGTCGTTTTTCGTCACGACCTTGATGGCGTTGCCGGGCCAGGTGTCGATGATGTGAACTCCCACAGCGCGGCCCTGCTGCCAAAGATCCCAGCCGCGATACGCGTTCTGTTCGTCCATCCGCGCAATGATCGCGCCGGAAACAGTGTCACTGGCGCTGCGAATCCAGGCACCGTCGCTGAACGGCTGGTTTGTTTCGAAGTCGGCCAGATCGCCAAGATCGAACGTGCCTCCCGGCTTCATCACCGGTGCCGGGCCGAGCCTGCCGTCGGGCACCCAGGAAATCTCGCCGGTTGACTGCAGCGAACTCGCGGAACCCGACGACGTCAGCACCTGATTGTCGCTGGCCGATGTCAGCGGGACGTGAATGACCAGTTGCTCGTTCGAAATCCCGTCTTCCGGCGATTCCGGTGTCAGAGCACTCAGCCAGCGTTCGAAGTCTTCGCGAGCGGCCGTCTTACGTTCGTCGCGCTGTCGAACTGCCGTGGCGATTTCTTCCGGCAGAGCATGCCAGCGAGACTGGTCGGCCTGAGTCGGGACGACGATCACGGGACCTCGACCGTCCTTGACATTGCCGTCCTTTGCCGGCTGGGTGGTGTTTCGGAAATACGCGGCCAGCGAATAGAAGTCCCGCATCGTCAGCGGATCAAACTTGTGATCGTGACACTGGCCGCAGTTCGTCGTCAGGCCCAGAAACACCCAGCCGAACGTCTGCACGCGGTCCGTGGCGTAAATCGCCAGATTCTCCTCGTCGATCGTGCCGCCTTCGTTGGTGGTGATGTTGCAGCGCTGGAATCCGGTGGCGATCAACTGATCGTCGGTGGGATTGTCCAGCAGGTCGCCGGCAAGCTGTTCGATCGTAAATTGATCGAACGGCTGGTTGGCATTGAACGATCGAATCACCCAGTCCCGGTACGGCCACATTTCGCGGTAGTTGTCGAAGTGCAGGCCGTGAGTATCCGCGTACCGCGCGGCGTCCAGCCAGTAGCGAGCCCGCTGTTCGCCCCATGCCGTGGAACTCATCAGCCGGTCGATCCATTCCGACAATGCTTCGTCGCCGCGTGCGCGGTAGTCAGCGACAAACGAATCGACATCCTGCGGCGCAGGCGGAAGACCGGTGATGTCCAGATGCAATCGGCGGTAGAGAGATCTCGGTTCCGCTTCTTCGGCGGGAGTCAGCCCGTGAGCCTCCAGCTTTGCCAGCACGAATCGATCGATTTCGTTTTTCGCCCAGGCTTCGTTTTTCACCGCCGGAGGCTGTGGTTTCACCGGCGGGATCAGCGACCAATGCGACTGATACTCGGCGCCTTCGGCGATCCAGCGTCTTAGCGTGTTCTTCTGCGCCGGCGTCAGTACCTTCTTCGTTTCCGCGGGCGGCATCACAAGATCGGCGTCATCGGAATCGATGCGTTCGATCAGACCGCTGCCGTTTGGGTTTCCCGCCGCGATTGCGCCGGCGTCGAGCGCCGCTTCACGTCGATCGAGCCGCAGGTCGGCTTTCCGAGCGGCACTGTCCGCGCCGTGACACGCAAAGCAATTCTCCGCCAGAATTGGGCGAATGTCGCGGTTGTATTCCAGCTTGTCTTCGGCGCACGCCGTCGTTGTGACAAGCGCTGAGACGGCCAGCGTCAGCAGCAACAGGCTGCCTGTGCGGAGGAAGCCGCCGTTCGACGGGCTCGCGGCGGCGGTGCAGAACGCAGTGCGGCCGCGGAAGCACGCTGCGATTTGAGCGGAAGTTGCGTCCAGGCGGCGACCCGTGAAATTTGCCGGATTTTGAATCATGGAAGTCTTCCAGGAGTCAGCGAATGAATGTCGCTTCCACGATGGCTCAACGCGGCGATCGTGCAGCGATTGGCAAAAACCACCTTCAATTTTACAGACGCGTCATGGCCGTGTCTCACGATTCGCGCGGGCGGGAATCGGATTCTCACGCGGCAGGACGAATGTGCCGGCAGGACGAATGTGTCGGCAGACGGCGTGAGCGGTTGGCGGCATCGACACGATTGCTTGACGCTCCGCAGGTCCGCCTGCACACTGAATGCCGCGTGCGACGTCTGCCGAACACGGTCGAATCTCGCAGCCGGGCAACATTTTTCGCAGCCGCGATGCATGTCATTTCACCACACTGGTTCCGTTTGTCATGAAGATTCGAGCACTCCGCCGGTTTCGCGAAAAGCTTCGTCGTGACGACAGCGTTTACGGCCTGTGGGTTACTCTGGAATCGGCCACCATCACGGAAATCGCCGTCGCGCTGGGGGTGGATTGGGTCGTTGTCGACGCCGAACACGGGCACCTGGGCTGGAAGGACATCAACGATCACGTCCGCGCCGCTCTGCGAAGTGATACCGTCGTGCTGGTTCGTATTGCCGAACGCAGCACGTCGCTGACCAAACGCGTGCTGGATATCGGAGCCGACGGCATCGTCATTCCCTGGGTCGAAACGGCCGAGCAATTTGACGAAGCGGTTCGCGACTGTCGCTATCCGCCCGAAGGTCGACGCGGAATCGGCGGCGAGCGGGCGACGGCGTGGGGCCAGAGTTTCGCCGAACATACGGCCGACGCGAATGATCACGTGCTGGTCGTGCCTCTGATCGAAAGCGTCGCCGCGATCCCGAATGTTGAGGCCATGTGCGCCGTCGACGGGGCCGAAGTTTTCTTTTTCGGCCCGGCGGATTTTTCGTCCACCGCAGGGTTCCGCGGTCAGTGGGAAGGACCGGGTGTCGCGGAGCAAATCGTCACGCTGAAAGACACGATCCGATCGCACGGCAAACACTGCGGGTTGATGACAACCAGTATCGACGACTTGCTGAAACGCCGCGAACAGGGGTTTCGAATGCCGGGGCTGGCGTCGGACACGGGCTTTCTGCTGCGGTCACTGCACCAGGCACTGCAGGCCGTTGGACGCGATCGCATGCCCGCTGCCAGTCTTGATCCGAAAGACGGCCGAGCTGTGCAGCAGCCACTGCCAAAGCGGCCGACGGCCATGCAGCCGGACCGTGATGAAGTCGTCACCCGGTTGAGCGACGTCAGCCCGGTTGAAATTCAGTCCGCCGTGACTTTCGAAGCGCTGGTCGGCGGATTCAACGCGGCCCGGAATCTGACAACCGGTATCGTGACGTTTCAGCCATCGGCAGTTCTGGACCGTCATCGTCACCCGTGCAGCGAATCGATCACGGTTCTGGAAGGCGAAATCGAAGTCACGGTGGAAGGGCGCGTCTATCGCCTTTCGCCGCTGGACAACATCGTGATTCCGCGGTGGGTGCCGCACACCGCGCGCAATCCTGATTCGGAAAAACCAACCATGCTGCACGTTGCAATGGCGATCAGTGTTCCGGAACGAGAACTCGTGACGCGGCAGTTCCCGCTGGAGCAAATGCCGTCGACGTCCTCGGGACTGCCAGGCTGCGAACGTGTGACGCGGTATCAGACCGCTCAGCGAACGTTTGGCGTCGGTCCCGGCGCGGAGTTCGTCGACTACTTCAACGCGGAACTGATCCCCGGAATTGAAATGAGCGGCGGGTTCGCGAGATTCCAGCCAGGCGGCAGACTTCCCGCGCATCTTCACGATTTCGACGAATCGATCTGCATCACGGCCGGAACAGCAACGTGTCTGGTTGAGGGGCAGCGTTATTCTCTGAGCGGCTGTGCGACCGCGATGGTGCCTCGGGGGCGGATCCATTACTTCGTCAACGAATCGCCGGCGACGATGGACATGATCTGGGTCTACGCCGGCCCGATGCCGGAACGCATTGTCGTCGAAGAAGCCTGTGCCTTCGCGCCGAGATCCGGATAGAGCGCGGCTTCGGCAGTTTCTGCGCGTGAGAGCCCGATGTTCGATCGGTTCGCATCTTTCGCGAGCGGCAGATGAACTGTTACCTGCCCGCACGGCGCAGGGCTTACGCGGATTGGCTTCGTGGCTTTGAACCGCGGCCATCGGCGCAGGATCCGCGCGTCGCTCCGGAATTCCGTGGCACCGGCAAGTGGGTTTGAGGCGAGGAATCTGGTCGGCTGGAAAGACGGGGACTTCAGGAAGACATTTCCGGATTTGCGGTTTTCTCCGATTTTGTTCCGGGAACTCCTGGTATCGACGGTATCAGCGGTGCTGAATGATTCATCCTCACAACCGTCATTAGCCGAACTTTACGACTGAGGTGCTTTGTTTCACCTCGCCGTACCTGACGACAGGACGATCGAGTTCGTAAGCCACGGAGGGGGCAAAGCGATGCTTCGCAGAGGATTAGTAGCGCTCATGGTTGGCGTCATGGGCATAGCCAGCGTAAACGCCGAAGACGCCGGTCAGAATCGAAACGGGATGATGGGCTGGCTGCGAAAACAGACTCCGCCCGCCAGCCGCCAGCAGGTTCGCAGCGGCGCGCCGATCCGACATGCAGTTGTCGCGGATGCAGCCCGGCAGGCTCCGGAGATCCGGCAGACCAGCAACGAGCCTCAGCCGGCTCAGCCGCAGCCGGGAACAGTTCCACTGCAGCCCCTGCCGATTCAGTACACGCCGCCCGTGCCGAATGCCTCGGCCGAATCCGGGCCGCAGTACTTCAGCGCCGTCGGCAGCAACGGACAGGCGATGCCCGTTCAGCCGGCTAACAACTGGCAGCAATACAGTGCTCCGACCGCCGTCTATACGGGCTCGTCTGCACCGTTCCACTTTGCTTCTTCAACGGGAATGATGTCCGCCACCAGCGGCGCTGCCGGTCCGTACGTGACGGGTGTCGGCGACGTGGTGACGGGTTCGCCGTCCATGGGAGTTCCCCGAACGGGAGCTGCTTTGTACCCGGCACCGATTCCCGGAATTGCTCATCAGATCGGCGGAGTCACAATTCCGACGCAGGCCCTGCATCCTCATGAGATGCTGTATCCGCACCACTACAAGGCCATGTATCCGCCTTACTACTACAAGGTGAATGGCGGCTGGGTCGTGACACCATGGGGCGTCTGGTCGCACGAAGACTGGAAGCTTCAGGGAACGACGGTCGACGTGAAGTACAAGTCCTACATCAGCCCGTGGGCAAAGTTCACGCCGCCGATCATTCGCTGAACGGCTGATTTTCGCCGCCTGGCAGCGTCCGACGGCGCTGCCGAACCGGCGATTTCTGAGCGACCCGACTGTTAACTGAACTGCGACGCATTCCGGTGTCATCCGGGCTGCCCATCTTTCATACCGCCAGCGGCGGTCAGGAACGGATCTGTCACGTGGATTGACACGCGAGGAATCGTTCGGGCCCTTATCGCCGGCAGTGAAACCTCTGAACACAGGTGAAACCCAAAATGAGACCGATTTGCTGCAACCTGAGCTGGTTCGCTGCCGCGGTCTGTGTGCTGGCAGGTTCCGGATTTGCCGTCGCACAGCAGGGCGTGGTTCGAATCTCCGATACCGGACGAAACGTTCCGGCCGCCTCCGCCGCCAGCCGACAGGCGCCCGGTGTTCATCGCACGGGATACGTCGTGAGAGCGCAGTCCGAAGGCGCAGGCGCGTATGTGCCTCCCGCTGATTTCAATGAGAACATGGCTCCTCCTCCGGTACCGACGCCTGATCCAAGTTCGTACGCTCCTCAGAACTTCGACAGCGGTGCCTGCGGACTTGGCTACTGCGGCGAAGGCGCTGCGTGCGGCGAAGGCTGCTATGACGGCTGCGGCTGTGGCGAAGGCTGCGATCAGGGCCAGTGCTGCGGATGCGACATCTGCCTGTGTGACCCTTGCTTCTGCAACGGCGGCAACGGCTGCCAGTGCGGCTACGGCAACGGCTTCAACCAGCGGATGTGTACTCTGTTCGCGCGGCCGGCAAAAAGCTGCTCGGGCAACATCGCCTGCAAAGCCTGGCGAGGACAGCAGTACAACTATCTGAATCGCAACCAGCGGCTGTCCAACTGTCTGTTCGGCTGGATGGTGCCGTCGGGCAACTGTGGTCAGGGCACACCGCCGGTCGGCAAGTACCGCATTACCTACGCGAACCAGCCTGACTACGCAGACGCTCGCGACGGTCAGTTGTACGGCGTCCAGGGTTACGGCATGCCGATGACTGTGCCGATCGCGCCGACAGTTCGCTATGCGTACAACTATAGCTGGGGAACTCCGGCCAGCCGGCTGACTCCGCTGTCGACCTACAACCCGCAGACGTCGCCACAGCACCTGCTTCACCGCACGTGGTAGTCTGCAATTCCCTGCAACGACTTGATGGCTCGGACCCTAACTTACCCGCAACACGAAGTTCTCGACGGCCGCAGAGGTTGGCGTCGAAGGAGACGGATCTCATGAAACGAATGATGACTCTGTTGCCCCTGTTCGCAGTGGCAGCGCTGACGGCGGATGTCGCGAACGGTCAGATTCTGCAGGCCGACTGCTACGGCGGATCCGCATGTGCCTGCGGTGACGGCTGCGGCGAAGGCTGCGGCATGGAAGGCTGCCAGAGCTGGGACTACAGCGGCGGCGGCTACTACGGCGATGGCTACACCACCAGCAACTGCGACTGTGAAAACTGCCGCCGCAGCAATCGCCAGGATCGACGCAGCCAGCGGATTGAAGACCGGAACACGCGCCGCACAGATCGCCGCAACCGTGCGATCAACAGTTGGAACAACTTTGCTCTGAACTGGTGTGGCGGCTGTGCGAAAAACACCTGTCTGTGCAGGTGCTGCTCGACAAAGGGCTCCGGTGACTCTGGCTGGGCTCCTCCCGCCCGGCTGCCCGTGAATCGCGACGGCCTCTGGTACCAGAACTTCACGCCGCAGACATGGTACGGAAACTCCGGCGGAGGATTCGTCGGAAACTATCCGACGGTCTACCAGCCAACCGACACGGCTCAGCTCGGCTACACCTACTCCCAGGTGCCGACATGGCGTCCGAATCCGAACATGATTCCCGCCACGCCCTGTCCGTCCATGTATCACGCTCGCGTTTGTCCGCCGGACCAGACCGTTCGTTACCTCGGCAACCCGTGCAACTCCGCGTACGGCACCGTTGATACCTACTACGGTTCCGGATTCGGAACCTGCTATGACTGTCAGGCGTCCATGACGGCTCCGGAAATGCCGATGGAAACGGCGGAACAATTCGCGGCTGCGGCACCTTTCAGCTATGCCGTGCCGTACACCGCTCCGGAACTGCAGCAGGTGAAATTCCAGGCGGAAGAGCCTTTGGACCTGCTGAGTGTCCAGGGAGTTCAGCCGCCTGCTCAGCGCGAACAGACGACTGCCACGCGACCGGCGACAGCTACGCGACCGGCGACACAGACTCGCCCGCAGGTACAGCTTCCGTCGCGACGACCGGTATCGCAGGCGAGCCGTGACACGTTCGAACCTCCGCGTCGCGGAAACCCCGTCAAGCGGTTCTTCATGAACACCGCACTGACGGCATCAGACCTGTTCAACTAGCGAACCACGCCGCGAACTTCGCGCGGCCGGATCACTTCACTTCGCACAGCAGCCCGTCATGTACCGCAGCATGATCGGGCTGCTGCTGTTTTTGTTTCGGTCTGCTGGTGGCACCGGCACAGACGACGTTCACGCCGTTTGCCCGATCATTGTGGTGTGTACCCGGCCTGTCAGCCGACGCTGATCTGACGCAGCCAGTTCCGCTGCGAGCTGACCGCTTCCGGAGCAAACGCTGCGGTTGGCGCTTCCGACAACAGTGTCTGATCGAGCCGTGTCGGTTCATCCAGCCAGTTCAGGTCGGCGAAGACTTCATCGGTTTCTGTCTGGACGGAAGATGGCGTCTGCGCGGCGGCGCCGTTTCCGAGCCCGAATGCTGACGCAAAGGCAGTTCCGTCAGACACGGGAGCTCCGGCCTGCGGTGGAAGATAGCCGTTCAAATGCGCCGTTACCTGGGCGGCGGTTGTGCGAGTCGCATCGGGAGCGATCGCGTTCTGAATCAGGCTGTTACCCGTCAGGGGCACAAGAAACCGAACGATCAGAATGCCGTCGGTGAAAAGTTCCCTGACACCGTTGCCGTCGGCGTCCAGCATGTCGTGAGCGTTGTCCAGGAACTCCTTGACTGCCGCAGCTGTCGTCCGCGTGGCTCCAGCGCCGATTGCATCTCTGATCAGCGGTTCGCCCGTGAAGTTGATGATGTAGCGGGCCATCAGGATGCCGTCGGTAAACAGCTCCGCCTGCCCGTTGCCGTCGACATCCAGCGAAGGCAGCACGGGAATCGAAATCGTGACCGCGTAATCTTCCACTTCGCCATTCGGCGCGGCTCCCGTGGAATTCGCGGCCGCGGTCGTAGTGCTGATGCGGAATCTGGCGTATGTGTGTTCCACCGCAGTTCGGGGAACCTGCGGGAATGTCAGCGTGACCGTACCGTTGACGGTGCCGGCAGCAACGGTCACAGATGCTCGTTCACCGGAATTCTCGAACAGGCCATTCCCGTTGTAGTCGATCCATCCATACAGCGTGGCGGCGCTGGCGAGTTGGTTGGTGACGGAAACGCTGACGACGGGACGAGTGCCCGCAACCAGCGTCAGTTGCTGAGCGGCGTTCGCGATACCGTTTTCGTCGTCGGAACCATTCGTGTCGTCCGCGGTGGCGGCTGCGTTCTGCAGGGTTCCACTGTCGGCGTCGACACTGCCGCCCAGCCGAAGCTGAGCACCGACGACGTGACTTGCACCGCCATCCGCGGCACGAGTCTTATAGTTTCCGGTTCCGGTACCGTTCGACGCATCCGGCGCGTCACCGAAATCGAGCTGCGTCGACACAGCGGAAACGTCCCAGCCCAAATCGTCCAGTCCGGCCCAGTCCAGATCGGTTATCAGCTTGCGCACGCCGGGCTCAAAATCCGGATCCATCAGCGTTTCCTGACGCGTCGACGTGCCGGGAAGATTGGCTGCCGTATCAACCATCCAGTGACCGGCTCCCGTTTCCAGCGGCACGTTTCCGCCGAACAACTGACGCGACTTGGTTCCGGTAAACTGGTTCGAGGCGTTGACGAGTCTCATGTAAGACGGCGCCAGACCGAAACCAAGCAGGTGCGCCATTTCATGAACAGCGACGGAGAAGAAATCATACTGGTTCGCGCCGGGCGCTCCGGTGCCGAAGTTCCATGACTGCCCTGCATCCAGCGCCGTTGTGAATGCCAGGGCTCCACCCCACGCGGCGAAATCGGTGCTTGCCGCCGGATTGGAAACGTTGACGCCGGACTGTCCGCGAGTGACGACCGCCGTGCCAAACGCCTGAGTCCCCCGCCAGGACGGGACGCCACCCGAACTGCCCTGACCAAGTACCGGGCGAGTGCCGATTTTCCCGAGGTTTCTGGCGCCCGCAAAGATCACGATCTGATTTGCCGCCACAGTCAGGTTGCCAACCTGCGATCTGTTACCGGTTGCCGGATCGAATAATTCCGCCGTCCACGTGTTTCCGCTGCCGGGAGTAATCGCCGAAAGCGTGTCGGTGATCCGTGCTTCAAGAACCGCCGCGGCACGTTCCAGAGCGTCCTTCCGTTCCTGCGGCGCGAAGAACCTCGAATCGTCCATGCTGTAGTCGAACTTGATGTTCAGTGTCAGCAGTCGACGATCTTCCAGAACCTCAGCAGGCCCGGTGATGATCGATCGATGCCGGCAGTTTCGACGAACCGAGGATGACGTTTCGCGGGCATTCCGTTTGAGCAGAAATGTCATTGTCTGGCCTTTTCCGGACATCACTCAGGGGACGGCGGTAAATCAGGTTTCCGGCAGGAAAGGGGACATGTCCCACTGCGTTCGCGACGCCAAATAACCCGGCCGGGCATATATCGACACACGGTTAATCCTGCCGCCAGGGTGCGCCGAATCCCGTCCGCGGACGTTGCTTCCCGTTTCGGTGTCTTCACTTTGACAGCGTGACCGGCTGCCGCGACACTCACAGGGTACGCACCTGGCTCCGAAAAATGAACATCTCGTCGCAAACTGCGGACCGGGCACACGGAAATGCAATTCCGGCTCCCGAAACCGGGACTGACTTCGGAACACAGCAAGGCAACGTCATTCGGTGACCGCTTCGCGCGCCGGGAGTTGCATGATCGAGCTGGCGAACAGGATGCGGCGAACAGCATGCGGCGGTGAGCCGTTGCCGAATCGTCAGTCCAGCGGATTCGAATCGTACACTCAACCCCGACCCAGGAGATTCTCCATGAAACTGATGAAAAGCCGGTCTTTGGCAGTCTTCAACGTCTTCGCGGTCTGCGGCGTGGCTCTGGCCGTGCTGTCCGGAGCTGTCCAGGACGCGGAACGCAGGTTTTCAGACACCACGGTCGACCTGGGAATCGTCGTCAGTGATCTGGACCGCAGCCTGAAGTTTTACACGACAGTTGTCGGTTTGACGCACGACAGCGAATTTTTCGTCGATGAAAACTTCTGCCGAGACGCGGGTCTGACAGACGGGCATGGCCTGAAGATTCAGGTGCTGCACCCGAACGGCGACGTCGACGGCACGGGAATCAAACTGATGCAACTCAATGGCGTCAACAGCGCCAAAGCCGATCACGGCTTCATTCATTCGACGCTGGGCTACAGCTATCTGACCTTCCATGTGGCCGACATTGATGCCGCGTCGGCTCGCCTGAAAGCCGCGGGAATCAAGCCTGTCGGAAAGGACCAGGTCCGTGTCCCGCTGGAAACGCCGGAACCCATCTATCTGACAGTCATTGCCGATCCGGACGGCAACCTGATCGAACTGCTCGGCCCAAGAGGGGCAAAGTAGTTTTAAAGCCCGTGGCCGATGAGAACAGACCCTCCCGTTTCAACGGGAGGGTCGAAGTTTGATCGCCGTGCAGGCGATCAAACGAGGGGAGGGCGTCCGCGCAACGGGAGTTGCCCGTGCATGGCCCTCCCCGCGATCGAACGCCTGAACGGCATTCGATCGGCGACCCTCCCGTTTCAACGGGAGGGTGAAGCTATTGTCGCTGTGCGTTGGTAAGTTCTCATCTGCCAATCGCCGTACGGTCGCGAGCCTGCATGCCTCGTTTTTCCCCGCCCGCGGCATAAATTCTCATCTGCCGATCGCCAAAGACATCAGACAGCGCGACATGCGCGACGTCAAACCCGGTCGCGGCGACTGCCCATGTCCCTCCGCGAACTCGGGATTTCGCCGGGTCGCCTTCTACAGCGGCTGCGGATCATCGACTCGCAGCGTCCGGCGGATTTCGTCCGTCTTGAATCCCAGCGCCTTTGGCCGACGAATTTCCGGCAGGACAACCACGTCGTAGAGTTCTTCGACGATCCCGTCGATCCGGAGCCAGTGAACGCTGTCGCCGGTCCTGAGGTCGATGATCTGCAGGCCGCAGCGAGGTTCGGCCTGGCGCGACGCCAGATTGTCATCCAGCGGAAGGTCGCTGAACGTGCGGTTCTGACGCTGCTTTGAAAGACCAACCACCGCGTAGTCACCGATGAAACTCAGTCCCCGCATATAACCCGGACAGAACGTGACTTCTTCGAAGCGGCCGTTGACGGGATCAACGGTTCCCAGGAACCCCGTACCGGAATTCAGCAGCCACAACCGGTCTCGGTACCATCGAGGCGAATGCGGCATCGCCAGTCCCGTTGCGATGACCTCGTCCGCTTCAACATCGATGACGCAGCCCGAATCCCTTCGGCGATCACGCCAGCCGTCCGCGACGTCCGACTGGCTGACAGCCGTGACGTATTTCGGCCGACCATCCTTCATCGCCATTCCGTTCAGATGACAGCGATCCTCCGCGGCAAGACGGCTGATGAACGGTGGTTTCCAAAGCGGCGCAAAACTGTGAGTGTCGCTGGTTGTCGCAAGGCAGCAGAACAGCGTGTTCACAAAGATGACTCGCCCGCTGCAATCGACGGACACATCGTGAATGTCCAGATCGCCCGTCGTATATCCGACCTGAGGCACATACAGCCGGTCGTAGCCGTCCGCGTCGTGTCCGGCCGGAATCACGTTTTCAAAACGCCAAAGCTGGTACAGCGACGTCATCCACATCGTCTGGCCGTTGCTCCACAGCCCCATGCAGCGGTTGAATGTTCGCTCGAATACCGAAAGCCGTCCATTTGGCTGCAGTCCGACCAGAAACAGCTTGCCGGACTGATATGTTGTGAATGCAAAGCTGACGAAGTGTTCAAGCATCCATTCCGGAAGCTGACGGGATCCCGTCAGTTCCAAGCGCGGTTCTGTCACTGCAGTTTCCGAAGAGTTCACTCTGGAGTCTTTCGATACGTGTCCCGCGATCGTCGCAGGAATTGCAGATCGCAGGCCATGCAGCATAGTAAACGTGCCGACGCCGGACATGCGACATCGAGCAGCCGCTGAAGTCGTGAATCGAAGCGCCGGACGCTACGCAGGCAAATCCACACTGGTCTGCCGACGTGTTCCCGAAGCAAATTCAGCATTCCGGAACGTGATCGCAAAAAGGCACGACGTACGGACCTTCCGGAATCACGGCCACCGCGTTGTCCGCACCTTGCTCCATGCAATGGCGAATCGTCGAATCCAGTGACTCCGCTCGCTGAACGCCGGTCAGTTCAAATTCGTCGGCGGACAGTCCGTGGCTGTGCAGAAAGACGTTTCCAATCGCCTGCGTCCTGAGCTGCATCTGCGTCTGCCATTCATCGATTTCGGCATGTGATTTCAGCAGCAGCGAATTCAGAAACGCCTGCGGTCCCAGAGCCCGCAGTCGCTTCTGAGCGTTCGTGAATTCCGCCGAGCCCATTCCTTCGGAACAATCCGACACAATTATCAGGCTGCCGCCGGGTTCCAGAATGTCGATCGCCGTCACCATGCCCTTGACCGTTTGATAGTAGGTTCTGTCCAGCGGATAACCGGCGGCACTGGTGATCACCGTGTGGAATCTGCGGCCGACCGGCACTTCGCAATACTTTCGCACATAACTGACCGCTGCCTGGTGACTGGCAATCACTTCACCGAAATTGACGAACGACAGTCTGCGGAATTCATCAATCACTGTGTTGACGGCGAGTGCTCCGCCCAGCAGTCGGACAATTTCCAGTTGTTCTTCGTGCAATGGATTACCTGCGAAGTTACAGCTTGTTGCGGCCGGATCGGCCATGAAGCGAGCACTGTGGAACGTTGTGATCGTTTCCGCGTGAGCCAGGCCGGGAGCGATCACCTTGCGGCCTCCCGAATATCCGGCCATGAAATGCGGTTCGACCAGTCCCGTGGCGATCCGCAGATCGGCTTCGACGAACCGGCGATCCAGCCGAACCACGGTGCCGCGCGTGCGCGTATTGCCGAGATGAACATGCTGAGCATCGTCGCGAGCGAAGTGGTTGACGACCGACACGTTTTCCAGCACCCACGGATCACCGATCAGTTCCTTCAGTTCGTCCCCTTCGTTCGGGCGGTGCAGTCCCGTCGCGATCAGCACCTGGATGCGATCCGGCGAAATGCCGCCTGCGATCAGCGTTTCGATCAGCGGTCTGAGAAACAGATGATTCGGCACCGGCCGAGTAATATCGCAGACGGCAATGCAGGCACTGTTCGCGCCGCGGGCCAGTTCACGCAGCGGCGGCGATTCCACCGGCTGCGCGAAAGCGGCGGCAACAGCATCCGGCGGTGAACTGATAACCGGCATCGGCGGCTTGCGAATGACCGTCACATCAGCGTCATCCGGCAGCGACACCGGGACCGAGCCGCGCCCGCATCGAAGTTCGATCTGCATAGTCCTTCGCCGAGTTCAGCGCCACTTCAGAAGACGCGGTTCCCAGCTCTGCTCAATGCGCGAATACGCGACGACAAAGCCGGAGACACCGGAATCAGTCGCTACCGCAATCTGAGCGGCGATGTCGTCGTCGTCGACACCCCAGCCCTGAACCACCGTGACCAGTCGCGCGGCTTCCACTCCGCGGGCTCCCTCACGGCGCGGCATGGTTTCGAAGAATTCGACAGCCTGCCGAATCCACTCGGCCTTTCCGCCGTAGACTTTTGAATCGCGCTGAAATTCCCGGTACGCCGCCAGCACTCCCACGCGACGACTGACCCTGGCAACTGGCACAAGCTGTTCGGTCCACGCTTTCCAGCAGATGCCGTTGAAGCAGCCGACTCCCGCGCAAAGCCCGTCGGCCGCACCATCGTGTTCTTCGCACTCGGTGGCCCAGACGGGAATGACCGCGCATTCCGGCAGCGAATCCTGCACCGCTTTGACAAACAGCGCCGCGGCGTCCGGACCGAGCGCTGTTGTCGTTCGTTTCCTGCCATAGTCGCTCGTCCAGCGGCACAGTGGATGTCCGCAGCCGCACGCCGACGGCGCTCCCTGCAGGTCGTTGAGGAAAACTCCCTTCGCGTCGGTTCGCTTCGAAAGCAGTGCCGTCACGCGCTGAAGCTGGCCATCAAAAGTTTCACGCGAAAGTATGGGAACCCACGGATAGACCTTGATGACTTCGTCGTCGCCCGCGGCGGGAGCATCCGGAAACAGCCGCCGCCATTCCTCATGAGTCTGCAGGCTTGCCATCCACTTCGGTTGAGCGTTCGCCAATTCCGGGCAACGCGCGACTTCGATCCAGTAATAGAGTTCCAGACCCGCGGCGGCGATGCGTTCGACGGCTTTCTGTTCGGCAGGCGTGACGTTTCCGGCTGCTTCCGGAAGCGATAACACGATGCCGGTTGTGCCGCCGGCTTTCAGCGTCTGAATCCGTTTCTCAGTTGCGTCATCAATCGACAGCAGCGCCCCGCGCAGGCCATCGGTGACGTGAATTTCCGCGGGATCATCGGCCAGGGCCGCGGAACCGGCGCACGCCGCCGCCAGGATCAGCACACGCAACAGGCAATCATTCCGAGTCGACATGAAGCTTAGTCTCCGGGTATTCGGCCGACCAGGCGAACCAGCGGCACTGAATGCTGCTCACCCATTTCAGTTCTTTTCCCCGCAGAGGTCCGTCGATTCCGCGTCCGGCGATCGACCACCGCGTTCCCGTTTCTCTGTCCTTGAAGGGCGCCGATTCCGGAGAAATCTCGTCGGCGTAAAACGTCAGCGTCTGGTCATCCACCCGTCGATCGAACGCCACGGCGGTTGCCGTTGGCTGATACCAGAACACGGCAACCTGCTGGTCGTCCTCTTCGTCCACGATGCATGCACGTTCAGGAAGCTCGTCCAGCGAATACGCCTTCTGACCGGAATCAAACTCGATTCCCAGCACCATCGCTTCGGCAGGAAGCCGCTGGTCGGCGTCATCGAGAGCGGCCTTCGCGACCGGGCCAACTTCCATCGGCAGCGCCACGGATTTGTACGTGTCGCCATCGAACAGGTCATACGTTGTTGATTCCGGATGCAGCATCATCCAGTAGTTCCAGTCCGTAACCAGACTGGGAATCCGCTGCAGGCGTTCTCCCTTCCGGGGCCCGGAAAATGCCATGCCCGTCAGTGCCGACCACAGTGTTCCGTCTTCTCCCTGAACAATCATGACACCGTTTCGCCGGCCGTACATGCGGTATCCGTAGGCTTTCTCGTACGCCGCCACGAAGTTGCTGTCCGGGTCGTAGAAGAACAGGCCATAGGTGTCGTTCACGACTCGCGGTCCGGCCAGAAAGTAGCGAATCGGAAAAGCGCCGCCGTTGTGGCTGGCTCGCAGCCACGCAATCACGCGATCGTCGCCGCGGATGAGAGCCTTGCGGTTTTGAGTCGAACAATACGAACACGGCGGTTCCGTGATGGGCTTCGCCGTTTCGCGGGGAATCGCGGGCTCATCGTCCGCACGCGTGCATCGAGGCAGCACTATGCAGGAAATCAACACGTGACGACCGACAACACGCCGCGGAAGAGAGGCCCGGGGTGTCCAGGACTTTACGGCAATCCGGTATCATGACCTGGCGTTTCCGAAATTCGAGGACAGACAGGGTTGTCGACTACCGCAATGATATCGCAGGTAAGACGCTCCGGCCACGCCATGCAATCGTCCCGCGTTCGCCGGAGTCCATCATTCGCAAAGCGTCGCCGCCGGATTAAAAGCTGCGGATTCGAAGGTCTGCCGAAGTGTGCTGGAAGCGTTGCTGCACGAATCGAACACGAACGCATTCTGCATGACCATGTAACGTGATTTCGGTCGAGCCCTGTCGACGTCTACTGCCCTTCTTTCCGAACCACCGGCAGCACCTTCACGATTGATTCCGCAAGGTCGAAGAATGCCGGCTGCGCGTCGGCAAGGTTGCCGTCGTTGGTCACAACAACGATTACGGCATCGCGCGAAGGCACCAGCATCAGTAGTGTGTACCACATCGTGTTCGAGCCGTTGTGCCAGATCAGTCGCCCGTCGGCCCAGTCTCGCTGCCAGATGACCCAGCCGTAGCCGTAGTCGCCGGCAGCCGGTGTATGCAGCTTCACGAAAGTATCCGCCTTCAGCATGCCGTCCGGTGTGGTCTCGCCATGCAGGTGCTGCCAGCCGTAGGCCGCGAGATCCTTCATGGTCATATGGATGATTCCTGCCGGTCCGATGATCGGAGAATTGTCCGCCCCGCCTTTCGGGTCGGCGGGAACGCGGACGAACAGCGATCGCCGATGTCCCCACGGCTGATCGAGTTCATTCTCGCCGACCGGCGGACCGAAGCCCGCTGATGTCAGTTTCAGGGGAACAAACAGTTCACGTTCCATCAGCGTTTCCCATGGCACACCGGCCTTTTCCGCGGCGATGAATCCGGCAAGCGTGTAGCCGATGTTGGAATAGGAATGCCTGTCACCGGGCGGTGATCGCGCTGGTTCCGCCAGGACCGCCACCAGTTCCTGACGACGCGTTTCGTGAAGTGACGACCGTGATTCAGGCCGCAGAAACTGCACACGAACCGGAAAGTTTGCCGGAAGCCCGGCAGTGTGGGTCAGCAGATGATGCAGGTGGACGTCATTCCAGCTCGAGTCGAAGTCTGCCGACATTTCGGGAAGCAGTGCCGGCAGAGTCGCGTCCCAGGCCAGTTCGCCTCGTTCGACGAGTTTGGCGATCACCGTGGCGGTCATCGATTTGGTGACCGATCCGATGTGCCAGCGGTCGTCTACGGTGACGGGTACGTCGGACCCCTGCCGCCGCTCACCGACAGCCGCCTCCGCGATGACCTGGCCATCAACCATTACCGTCGCGCCGATTGCTGTCAGACTCGCAGATTTCCTGATCGCCTGAATCTGTTCACTCAGCGTCGGGGAGTCGATCGATGTGACTTGTCCCTGAACCGGCATGGCGGTGGCAGGCAGCAGCGCGAACGCCGCGGCGCACAAAGCGAGGTTTTTCATCATGCGACCTTCCGGATCTGCAACCTCAAGTCGCAGACATTTGCGGGCAAGCGGATCGTCCCGCAGCGATCACGCACCGTCCAGAACCTTCCGATACACTTCGCGGATTTGTTTGGTCATGGATTCGTGGCGAAACCGTTCGGTGAACCGGTCGCGGCCGGTCGTTCCGAAGCGTGCTCGCAGTTCCTGGTCCAGGCACAATCGGTTGACGGCCTGAGCAAGTTCGCTGACCGATCTCGGTGGAACCAGCAGTCCGGTGACTTCGTCTATGCAGACTTCGGATGCTCCATCGATGTCAAAGCTGACAACCGGCTTGCCCGCGATCAGCGCCTGCGGCAGAACTCGCGCCAGCCCTTCCCAGACACTTGTGTGAACGACGACGTCCATCGCGTGCAGATAGTCGGTCACCCTTTCCGGAGGAACCAGGCCGGCAAACACGAAATGCCGCGTCAGTCCAAGTTCGGCGATGCGCTGAACGAACTGGTCGTACAGGATGCCGTCACCGAGCAACAGGAACTTCACGCGGGGAACTTTCGCGACGATCGCCGGAGCTGCTTCGATCAGGTATTCGTGCCCCTTCAGATTGAACAGCCTGGCGATTTTTCCGACGACGATTTCATCGGGACTGATGCC
Source organism: Planctomycetaceae bacterium (assembly GCA_041398785.1). Lineage (NCBI taxonomy): Bacteria > Pseudomonadati > Planctomycetota > Planctomycetia > Planctomycetales > Planctomycetaceae > Planctomycetaceae bacterium. Next base: position 32,512 of record JAWKUA010000019.1, read on the forward strand.
CAGTTCGGCCCGCACCTCCGCCCGGCTGCGCGACGGCTGAGCAAACTGTTCCACTTCCATGCCGCTGTAGATCGTCGTGAACTTTTGGGCCGTTCCGATTCCCGCCGCCAGATACTGCTGCGACATGGCGTCGCACACGCTGATGAAATGTCGGCACCATTTGTCGGCGAAGCGTTCGGCAATCCGGTAGCTGTGATGCAGCAGCGCCGGCTGCCCGAAGTGAAACGAGGCTCCGTGAATGGTGTGAACCGCGGGAATCCCCAGAGCATACGCCGCGCGCCGACCCAAAATTCCGCCCTTGGAACTGTGAGTGTGGACGATGTCCGGCCGGTAGTCCCGCAGCATTCGCTTCAGAGCGAAATAGCAGCCGATATCCCGCCACGGATGCAGACTGCGCTGCAGTTCGGGAAGCGTTCTGATGTCGAGTCCGCGGTCATGTGCCCGCTGTTCCAGCGACCCTTCCGGACCAAGGCCCGGCCCCGTGATCAGGCACACGTCGTCGCCGTGAATGTGGTGCTGGTCGTCGACGTTGTACAGCGTGTTTTCCTGAGCACCACCGATGATCAGCCGCGTAATAATGTGAGCGACTCTCACTCCGCCAGCCACTCCGTCGCGCTCACGTTCTGCAGCATCGAATACAGCACAATGTTGATTCCCAGCCGAAGGGCATCTTCTTCCAGATAGCCGTCACAGGCCAGCGACGCCTGATTTTCCAGAGCGCAACTGATGTCGTAGGGACTGTAGATGACCACGTAGCGGCCTTCAATTTTAACGCCGTAAAGCAGCGGCGGCCCGACAACTGTCTGAGTCTTCATCGAGGCATTTCCCTGACCGGGAACCTGTTTTCGTCGCTTGACGTCTTCGATCTTGAAACCAGTGGTCTCAGCGTAGAGTTCATGGTCGGCGGGAATCAGTTCCAGCGGGTTGTCGGGATACATCTGCTGCATCAGGTCACGGAAGCTCTGATCAAATCGCGGCGAACCACAGCAGGCGTCCGCGAACAGCATCGTGCCGCGGCTCAGATAGTCGCGCAGAGCGTCGCGTTCCTGCGCGGCAAGCTGAAAGCGATAACGGCCGTGCATATAGGCAATGGGAAACCGCGTCAGTTCGGGCAGAGTAATGGGAATCGCCTGACGCTCGGGCGACACGGCGATACCATCGATCTCACTCAGACCTCTCAGCAGATTTGTCAGCGCTTTCGGGGCGGTATCCCAGCCGCCGTCGTGCCGCAGTTGAGCGATCTCCAGCAGTCCCCGCTTGACGCGCATTTCGGCGTCGTCTTTTCGCACCATGGCTTCGTTCAGCTTCTCCGGCGGTTCGCGACCGGTGGCATAGGCCAGTACGTTCACTCCGACTCGAGTACTTCGAATAATTGCCGTCGTCAGATCCTGCTTGCGGTCTCTGGGATCGTGCTTCATCCATTTCTGCCACAGACAGGCGTGGTCTTCGGGAGCGTAAACGATTGCCGTGCGGCAGCCGAAATCGACTCCGTGCAGCTCGATTGAATCGGCGTTCAACGGATGTTCGCTGCGGAAGATCGGATGATCGGGCTGCAGCCGCTGCAGTGAGGCTTCACCGAGAGGAAACATTCGTTCGACGATCTCGCGAAAGCCGGCATCGAAAGTTCCGCCTTCGCAATTCGCCACGGCGAAGATAAAGCCGCCTTCGTCGACGTAGTCACGCAGCCAGCGAATGTGCTGATCGGTCAGTTGCGGCGCGTCTTTTCCGGAAATATACAGCACGGGAGCCTGGTTCATGTCCAGCACAGCGCTGTCATCCGTCAGCCGAGACAGCGACAACACCTGACTGGTCAGTCGGGGAGGCCAGCCTTCACTTTGGTCGATCAGTTCAATCAAATTCGGGATGTCCAGCGGATGGCGGTTCCACGGACCATGAACGTCCTGTTCCAGTCCCGTTGAGGAATAATCCAGCTTGTTCACGACGACTCGCGAAAGTCCCTTTGACAGAAACAGCATCGCATACGACGTCGGCATTGTCAGATCCCACTTCGCTCCGTTGCGGCTGACCCAGCTTCCGTCGGCCTGCTGTACTCCGTTGCTGACCAGATAGCGGGCTCCCATTCGGTACCAGTCGTGCTGTCCGAAGAACCGCACGCTGCTGAGTCGCCCGGCGCGTTCCAGGCCATAGAGATAGTAGTAATGCCAGTTAGGCGAACCGGGGTTCTTGAAAACGTCGAAGTAGGTCGCCATCCAGCGGCGGCCTTTTTGAAACGCGTCAGAAACCGGATGCTCGGCACAACAGTCGGGACGTCCGTTGGCCCCGACATCAGAATCGTCGGCCAGCATCCGTGTCGTAATCGCCAGCGTCGACAGCCCGGCTACGGTCATGCTGCCCCGGGCGGCGTCTTCGGGATGATAGCCCCATCCTCCGTCCGGCCTCTGCAACCGCTGCCAGTGTTCGTGCGTCCGCTGCCAGACAGACCGGTCAATCGGAACTCCCGCGTAGGCCGCATCGCGAAGTGCCAGAACGGCAAACTGACCGTTGCTGCGGTCTTCTCCGTTGCTGCCGGGAGATCCGCCAAGCCGAGCCAGCCGATACCCCCACAGACCGCTGTTCTGCCCCTGCTGACACTGCGTTTCGATCAAAGCGGTTGCCAGGTTGTTGATCCGCAAACCGTCGCGCTGCGGATCTTCAGCGGCACACAGAGCCATGATCATCAGCGATGTTTCATACACCGAACGTTTATCGTTCGCCTTCAGGTGCGCTTCGCCGTGGTTGCGAAGATAGTTCAATCCTCCCTGAACTTCGTCCGACGTCACAGGGACGTCGCTGTTGATCAAGGCCATCACCGCCAGCGACGTCAGTCCGACATGATGCTCGCCATACTCTTCGTCGATCCGGCCCCACGAACCGTCCCCATTCTGCCGCCGGCGCAGATAGTCCGTTCCGTTCCGAAGAGCCTTGTGGACGCGGTCCCGAAGTTGCAGGTCGGTCAGAGATTCAGCGCGAAACTGAGCGTCCGCCGACGTGGTCAACCCGATGGAAACCATCCATGCCGACAGGAACATGAGCACGATTTGTCTCATCAGGACGATGCTCCTTCACACACGAACGTCAGGGCAATCGGCAACACGCGGGACCGCACGGGCCGGCTTCCGGAGGCGGACACCCATTCGCCAGAGGCAGCGCCGACGAACTGCCGACGCGACCTGTCGACACGCTCATCAGCTTTTCCAGCTTCTTCGAAGAACATGCGGGGCACACCGGCTTTTCTCCGTTGCGGACCAGAAGTTCGACTTCCCGGTGGCAATCTTCACAGAAATACTCAAACAGCGGCATTAGGTCACCTGCTTCTCAATCTTCTTGATCGATTATGGAATATACGAGATTTGTTCATTTGCTCCGAGACGCACTTCCGCCTGATGTCGCCGAATGACCGTCGGCTGCGACAGACGAGCCGGGCCACATCGCGACTTGACAACCGGCTCACGCGGAACCAACTGGTCGCGCACAACATGTACCGGAACTCGCTCAGCCGGCACCGATCAGCAGAATACTGAGACGAACGGAACCGCGACAAACTCCGAATCCTTCGCGGCCATATCAAAGCGACAGCGGATGCGACAACGAGCGCCCGGTGGGACACCATTGTTCCATCGGCAAAGCGAATAATACCGCCAACCGCCGACACAGGCGAGTCGTCACCGTTCGCCACTGCTGGCGACCGCCGCGCCGAAATTGCTGCGTTGTCCAAGCGCCCTGCAGGAGAAAACAGCACGGCAACCGCGATTCGTCAGCCAAACGCTGACGGACCGCTCGGGCGCGACGTTCGGAACGGCGCGGCACGCGCAGAAGCGCCGTAAATGGGAGCGAGAGGCTCCTGTCGAGCCGCCGCCGCGTCGGGCGACCTCGGACACAGCGATTCTGCAGGAGCAACGAAATGCCGACCGTGGTCACGGTCGCACGTCGGCATTCGTCAAACGGTGCATGACTGACGATTAGTTCGTCAGGTAACCGGACAGGGCATCGGCAGGCTGTTCACCGTTACCTTTCAGGTGGAACCTGCGGCGATAGATTTCCTGCCCGGAACTGCGAAGGACGAACTCGTATTCGCCCGGGACCAGCCTGCTTCCGAGCAGATACGGGAAGTTGACGCGGTACATGTCGCGCGTCGCGAACTGACCAAGTTGTTCGATCGTGCGTTTTTCCGTGTCCTGCAGAATACATTCCACCCACATATCTTCATGGGGAGGATTCAGCGTACACTGAGCAAAGACCTGTTCACCGTATTCGAATTCGTGACGTCGATTTGCCAACTGACCACCAATGGTAAAGCTGCCGAGTTCAAAGGAAAAGAACTTGTCCTTTTCGCGCAGCGGCAGTTCGTTGGTGGTTTTTGCCAGCGCTTCGCTGGTGGACATTTTTTCCAGCGGCATCAGTCCTTCCGGACGCCGCTGGCCATAAAGATCCGCTCGATATTCCACTTCCGTTGCCGTCACAGCCGTTGCACACACAAGCAGAATCCATGTGGCCGCTGCGGGCAGTGGTGCCGGCAGCCGATCGAAAAGCTGATTCAGTCTTAGCTGGAAACCGTTCCGAACGGGCTTCAGGAAGGACAGCCTTCGTGCCTGAGCCCGCAGCCAGATCACGTCGCGCTCATTGATGAACGACAGGTAACCGCTGATACAGATTGCAGGAAAAATCCGCAGCCCGAGCAGAAGGAAGGTGAAAAAGTGGAACGTCGCACCGATCCCCAACACGAAAAAGCGGCTGCGACCACGCCACACCAGAAACACAAAAACAATCTCCCAGACGACCGTGATATAGGCGCTGACAAGGAGCAGGGGTGTCCACATCGCCATTACCTCGCCGATGGGATTGTCATAGTTCAAGTTGCTCAGCATCCAGTAACGCATTTGTTCGCCGCTGAAGAATGCATCCGTTTGAATCTTCGTGATTCCTGCACCAAAATACATGAAGGCAAACACGATCTGCATCATTCTCGCCGGCCAGACGGGAAACCGCGGCGGCACAATATCTGCCATTGCTCCCTGGCGACGTCGTTTCAGAAACGCGTCGATCGACCAGATGGCTCCCGCGTTGGACAATGTCAGCATCAGCAGCAGATGAGTCGACAGGACGGAATACTTTGTAAACGTGCCAATCGTGTCCAGGAAATTAAAATAAGCATACAGCACCGTCCCGATGGCTAGTGAAATTCGAGTTCTCCAGCCGACGATTCCACACACCAGGCACGCAACCATGACGGCGAACAGGGCAACGGCTATCGCCGGCGGAGCCAGCGGCATCCACTGTCCGACTCCGAAACTCTCGGACAACTGCACGCTGGTTCCTTCAGTGGAATACAATTCCCGCACTCGCGGAAACCGCTGCAGCATCGGAGTCAGTGCAGCGGCTGGAAGAAAGATTCGGGCCAGCGCCGCGCCATAGGGAATCTCTTCCGCGAAGAAAAACTGTCGGATACGGGCAGAAAAAGCAGCAGACTCGGATTTCATGGCGTTCGTCCCTGAACATGAAGGCGTAGTCAGTTTGTCGAAACGGGTCCGGCGGTGAAGCTTCCGAGTGCCCCGGAGCTCGCTCCCGCAGTGACAGGTGTAAACAATGTGCTGTACGTCGACTGTGCCTGCTGGATCTCATTCCGCAGGCGCGGGTTGTCTGCGACGGAATTCAGCGCCTGTTGTGTCATCCAGTTGGGGAAGGCGGATATCTGCTGGCCGGTTTCCGTAAACACTGCCCGAACGTGATAGTAGGGCACACGATCGGGAGGCTGCTGATAGTAGTGATCCCAGAGCCGGGGTGGCATGTTGTACTGCTTTGGCCAAATCTCTTCGGTCACAATCACGCGATCAATGGGTTCGTGAGCCGTGTACTTCAGGATGTTGGCAATCTGCTTTGGCAGCAAAGCGTTATTGACATCATAGTGGATTCGATCCGTGTGCCCGAACGGCTGGAACGCACCCCACGGCTCCGTGACCCTGTAGTATTGGCCACTCGCGCCCTGCGCGATGATGTGAGTGCGGTCATCATAGGCACTCCAGCCGCAGAACATGTCCCAGACCACGTAATAGCTCATCGGATTGCCGCAGATTCCCACCTTCAGCGCGTGGGCGACAATTCCCCAGGACAGCCAGCCGAGATAGCAGGTGATAAACAGGCTGGTGACAGCAAACATCAAACGACTCATCTTCCGCCCTCCATGGCTGGCGATGACAACGGAAAGAGCCGGCAGTCAGGCAGATCAATGACTGACTGCCGATCAGTACGACTGCCGATGTTCACGGAGCCGTCAATACACGGGTACTCGAAATTTGCTCGTTTTTTCAAATTGCGTCAAGATCGATCGAACATTGTCCGCCGTTTAAGAGTGAAACGAGGCAGGCGACTGGCGATCAGTTGGTGGCGACCGCCCGACGGCGGTTCAGAACTCGCCCGTCACGTGCCCGTCATTTCGCTGGCCCAGATGCCGCCAAAGCGTCAGATCGATGTTCTCGCTGACGCTTCGGGCCGAGCCGTCCATCAGCAGAGACTGGACCGCTCCGACGTGCCAGCTTCGGATGTCACCGCGGCAAACGTTGGACCGCTGCAGCCGGCATCTTCGCGGCAGGAGGTAAAGTCACCCTCGTTCGGCCGGTTCCCGCCCGGCACCGTCATCTTTGCATTCGGGCCAAGCGTGACAGTGAACCCCGTCTGATGAACTCTGCCGTCGACCCATTCCGTGTGGCCGCTGTCGGCCTTGCTGCTTCCTCCGGCGGCGACCAGTGATTCGACATCCGTGGCGGTCGTCGGAATCGCCGCCGTGCCGGTGTCGCCATCGCGGTTATAGGCCGTGAAGGCCTTGACCTCGGAAAAGCAAAGCGTGTTACTCATTCCATCCGTGAAATCGGCCGGCCGAAATCGCGAATTGGGCGCGAACGCGCCATCGCCCTGCTGGTGAGTGGCGTTCGTCCAGACACGCCAGGTTCCGCCGTTGAAGCCGTACGTCAGCGGATAGTGAACCTTTTGACCGGAGCTACTATCCGTGCGAGCGCGATCGTTGGGTTCCGACGGGCACAGGTACGCGGCGATTCGCTGTGTCGCGATATTGCCGTTGGCAGGGTGCTGGTACGGAAGCTCCAGACTTGCCGCGCTGTAAAGGTTTGCCTGCTCCAGATATGGCAGGATTCGCGCCTGGACGGACCACTCGCCGCCGGTCGTGTTCAGCGTTGAAATGTCGGACACGAACGACGGAGGAAACGCGCTGTGCACGTCCAGGTAGTTGTGCAATGCCAGCCCGATCTGTTTCAGGTTGTTCTTGCACTGAATGCGCCGAGCTGCCTCGCGAGCTTGCTGCACAGCGGGCAGCAGGAGCGAAATCAGGATCGCGATAATGGCGATCACCACCAGAAGTTCGATCAGTGTAAAGCCACGCTTGAGAGATTTCCGAGCCACGATGGAAAGCCTTTCTGTCTGGCGTCGAGCGCACGGGCTGACGCGGAAAGATGCTGGCTTGCTCCAAACGGGCTGGCTGGCGAAAAGTAGAGATTTGGTAACAGACTGCACCGCGATGTATTGCGACTGAGTCTCAATATCACTATCGTAGCGGCGTTGTTCCCGAATGCAATTCCGCGAACGAAGACTTCCCGGACACGGGAATGACTGCCGCAACGTTCCTCCAGGAAGACTCTTACATCGAATGCACGTCTATGACGCCGGATCCGCGTAGCCAGGAATTGCACTCGACCGGTCAACGACCGGACAAACCGGAATCGCAGGAAATCGTCCTGTCAGAAGACCTGCTGCGCGGCCGGAATCAGGTGCTGATCCGGCACGGGAACGATGTCTACCGACTGTTTCGCACGAAAAACAACAAGCTGGTGCTGCAGAAGTAGCCCGCGCGGACGTCGGGGGCACATGTTTCTGCCGGACGCTCGGCGGATTGGAAGTCAGCAACCGGTGACGGATCGCAATCGCGATTTGCGGCGGCGCTGCTGAACCCGATTTCGTGCGGATCAGACCCGGCGATACGTGTTACCGAAGTCGCAGTGCCCGTCGCGGCGAACGGTACGGACATGTTGAACGCAGACCGCGCGGATGTCGGTGCGGGGCGGAATCGCGTTACCGGCGCCGGTCCTTGTCGGACGAAGTGCCTTCTTCGATGTGCGTCAGTGTCAGCGTGCGTTCGGCGGAATTGATGCGGAACTCGAAGTTCTTCAGGAAGCTCATCCCCAGCAGCGGATCGGCATTGATCGCGTCTCGTCCAAGCACAGCGCAATCGACATCCGGAACTTCGAACTGACCGACTCGCACCGTCTTCAGCTTTACTCGTGTTCCCGTGATCTGGCTTCCGTCCGCCAAAACCAGTGTGATGGGCGGGTCGCCCGGTCCGGGGACGACATTCAGTTTCGCGGCCGCATCGGCGGGGAGCGTGATGATGCTGGCGCCGGAGTCGATCACCATCTCGATCGCGTCCTCTCCGTTGACGACAACAGACACGCGACCCGTGCCACCGGGGTCGGCTCGAATGGCGATGTCCTCCGACAGCACCATCGCTTCCAGATCTTCCAGTTTCTGCAGCGCCTGCGAGAATGCTCGCGACGGCTTGTCGAGCGTGTATTCCCTGTCGTCGGCGGAGTTGAGTTCCCGAACAGCCGCCTGAGCGGCTTCATTCTGAGCGGCCTTCTGACGTTTTTCTTCAACGGCATTCGCGAGGGCGCGAGTTTCCAGGACGTATTGAATGAAGTCCTCCTGAGCCTGGTTGGCGGCGGCCCGGATCTGTTCAATCTCCTTCCTTCCCGCCTGAAGCTGCTGCTGGCGAAGTTTGATGCTGCCGACGTTTGCGTTGTTGGCGCCGACCAGTTGATTGTAAAGCGCCGCGTTGCTGTTTGGATCGGTGTTGGTCAGTTGAGCGTTGATCTGGATGTTGGCCGCCGTCAGTGCCGCCAGATTCTGTTCCATCTCCAGGATCTGCAGTTCGGCAATCGCCAGTTTCTTTGCCGCTTCGTGCATGGCGCGTTTGACCTTTGCGGCCTTCGCGACCTGCGACCGGAACTCGCCTTCGTCCTCCATGGTCAGCGTGCTGCCGAGCACCCGGACACCGTGTTCCTTCAGCACGGTTTTCGGATCATCAAGCGTCGTGCCGGCAATCGCGACGACGGATGACGTCAGCAAGTATCCAGACAGCAGGCACAGCATTTTCATGTCAACGGCTCCCGGAGCACGGTTTTCGAAATGCGGTCTTCGAAGGGCTGGACGCGGCAATGGTTGATTGTTTCCCTGTCGCCGAACAAATGCAATCCGTGATATCAATCAACTGCCGCACAGCCGGTGACGTCTTTGCAGCGTTTGCGGACACGCCGCGTATCGAGTGCGTCCGGCGAGCGGCTGGAATACTGATCGAACCGGGACTCCCGTCCTGCGGACGACGAAGTGCGCAGGCTGCGAAGTGCGAGAATCACGGCGGGGAGACGATTGTGCGGGCGACTCGGAAACCGGCACGTTCGTTGGTGAAGCCGACGTCGTAGTGATATCGCGCGGCGGATCGCAGGCCGTTTGCCGGTGTCCAGACGGAGCCGCCGCGAAGTCGTCTGGCACGTTCTCCCGACGGTTTTGTCACCGTATCGTGGATCCATTCGGAGATGTTTCCGAGCATATCGAACAGGCCCAGATCGTTGGGCTTGCGAAGGCCCGGGATCTGGACGATTCCGTGAGCTTCGATGGCGCCAAAAGCGTAGTGCCGAAGCATTGACCGATCGTGCCCGAACGGCTGAGCCGTCAGTGTTCCTGCGCGGCAGGCCATTTCCCATTCGATGTCGGTGGGAAGGCGATAACCGGTCAATTCAAGGGCATTCGACCTGGCTTCCATCCGGCCGTTGCTGTTGTGAATGGAGATGTAGCACCATTGTTCACTGGGAATACCATCCAGTTCGCTGAGACGATTGCAGTGCCAGGCAGCGGCGTCCCACTGGCAGTTATTGTGGGGCAGATCAGGCTGATTCGCGGGTTCTGATTTCCAGTGTTCCGGCCGCAGATCAAAAAACTGTTGCCTGCTGACTTCTTTGGTGGAGATCGCAAACGAATAGGGAATTGTTTCCTGGTGCAGTGTTTCGTCCTGCAGCGGCTTGTTTGTAACGCGGTCCGCTTCGTCGTCCGGCGACCCCATTGTAAACGTCACCGGCCCCGGGATGACGACCATCGTCTGGCCCTGGCTCGTGACGTACCAGCCGCTGTCGCGCGGAATTGATTTGCGCCTAAGGATCGGCAGCAGCGACTGCACTTCGTCCGCGGCGCCCCAGCGACGCAGCAGCCATTCCACGGCCGAATGCAGCGCGGGATCGTTTTCCGACTGGAACCATTCCAGAAGTGCGGGCGTCAGCGTGCCGCGAAGTTCGGCGGGCAGCGTATCGGTGTCGTATTCACCGAGAGCCATCACCAGCGCCGCGCGGACTGACGGAGTCTGCGGTCGGTTCAACTGATCGACGAGTCGCTGCGGATCGACGCCCGCAGCCGCGACCTGATGAATGATGGCCGTTCGAACTGTGGGATCGGCGCTGGCCTGCAGCAGATGACAAACATCCTGCAAATCGGCGGCGTCGGGTGAAGAATCGCGGATGCGACGAACAGCGTCGTCTGTGATGGCAGCGACTACAGTCTCGTCCGCCGCAGGCTGTGTCGCTCTCGGCACGTGGACGTTTGGTGGCTGCGTGCCGTCAGCAACGCCCGAATCGCTGCTTCCGGTGATATGGGGCCGGAAGTGATCCTTCACGGAGTTCCATGCCGCCATCGCAACCAGGACGGCGATCACCGCGACGGCGGCCGGGCGCGCGATCCGGGACCTGAATGACCGTCGCGGGGAATTGACGGTGGCGAACGGTGGATCGATGACTGCCGTCGCAGCCTGACGCCCTGCGACCTGCGGATGCGGGTCCGTTGCGGAAACGTCCTGCAGAGACACGGTGGGAAGTGCCGCAGGCCGCACGCTCCGGGTGGTTTGTTGGCTCGGTGCCAGCAGCGAGGACGATTCTTCCATGCTGAACGAGATGGAAATCGGAGCCCAATCGTCAGCGGAAATCCCGGATCGGGACATCGCGTCGGCAATCAAAACCCGCGGATCGGCACCGTGACAGAACGGAGTCGCTGCGGCGACGATTTCGGCGGGTGTCTGAGTGCGTTCGTCGGCCTCATGTTCCAGCAGGTTTGCCACAACGGCGGCAAGATCCGGCGACACGTCATTGCGAAACTCCAGCAGCGAAGGCGCCGGCTGCGTTGCCAGCGCGGCGATCTTTCGAAACTGAGACTTGTACTTCCTGCCTCCGAACGGCCCGTGTCCCACCATCAGGGCGAACAGCGTGGCTCCCAGACTGTAGATGTCGGTTCGGATGTCGACCGCGTGAGTGTTGTCAGCCTGCTCCGGAGACATGTAGTCGATCGTGCCGAGCAATTGTCCCGTCGCGGTCAGTTCCTTTCCGTCGACGGCAGTCGCGTGCAGCAGTGCCAGACCCAGATCGAGGATCTTGACCTGTCCGGCGACGGTCAGCATCAGATTTCCCGGCTTCAGGTCGCGATGCACCATCCCGTTTTCGAACACGTGCTGCAGTCCGGTGGCTGCCTGGCGAACCAGTTCGCAGGCATCCGGAACCGGCAGCGGGCCTCGTCTGCGCGTGAGCGCGGAGAGATCGATGCCATCGACGAATTCCATGACCATGAAGTGGACACCGTCAATCTCGTCCGCGTCGAATGCCCGGACGATGTGCTTATGGTCAAGACGTGCGACGGCCTGCATTTCCCGATCAAACCGTTTCAACATCTCTTCATTCTGAACGACGGCCGACGACAGGACCTTCAAAGCGACGATACGGTCCAGCCTGACATGCCTGGCTTTCAGCACAACTCCCATTCCGCCGCGGCCGATCACCGACAGCAGCTCGTACTGCCCCAGCCTCTGACCGGGGCTGACCTGATCGGGAATTCGGTGCTGAAACTGCGTCGCCGCTGATCGCTCGGTCGACTTTCCGGAGCCGTCAGACAGCAGAGCCCGCTCGGGCAGTGGCTGCTGTCCGGTGTTCGGCGAGGATGACAACTCACTGACGGCACGAGAACACGAGTCGCATGTGCGAAGGTGCCGGGAAAGCCGTTCCTGTTCGGCCGCGGTGCCTTTGCCTGCGACATACCGCACAAGGTGTTCGGGGCGGGGACAGTCTGACGTGTTCACGGTCGAGCCATTCAATGCAGGTCTATCGATCTGCCGGAAGACCGCAGGTTTATGTTTCGCGGCAGGATCGGGAGGGAATTCGGGCCCGGAGCTGCATTCTAACACGATCGTGCCGAAAAATGTTCGCGAAAAAGCCCCCGCGGCGGATGGGAATCAGTCGGTGCGGCAATTGCGTTCAGATCCGTTTCGCAGCGCGACTTTGCCGGGCAGGCACCGGTTTTCGAAATATCGCGGTCAGCTCCGCTCCTGCATGGCATTGAGCGATGCCGCACTTTTCTTGTGTGCGGATTCTGAAATCCGGCACACTCGCGCGTCACGGCTGCACACTGCCGGACTCGGACATGAGACTGCGGAGAACATCGCGTAAAAATCGGCCGCAGTACAGTGGTCGATCACTTGAAGTATGGGGGGAAATCCTATCTAAAGCCGCCAGTTGACGAGATCGAGGGCCTGTCTATTCAAACTAACCTGCCCTGTTCTCCAGGGCGGGTGGGTGCTTCCCAAGGAGTCTCCCCGTGCTGCTGACACATTGGCTCGCTGCCTTCTCACGCCACGTTCGGAACGGTTCTGTGCTGGCAAATCGGTTTCGAGGACGTCGAAACCGAAAGTCATCCGGCGGCGCTGGTGGTAGCGGTCAGATTGAGCATCTGGAAGACCGCGTCCTGCTGACGTTTGAAGGTCTGGAGCCACTGGGATCGCTGGCCTACCAGGATTCCGTTTCCGCTGACTTTGCCGCGGTGAACGAGACGGATCAGTTCACGTTCGATCTGGATGCCGACCAGGTGCTGTCTGCCGCGTTGTTTCCGTCCAGCGGCACGCTGCAGTCTCGGATTGAAATCTTCGATCCGTCGAACGCATCTCTGGGAGTCTTCGACGCCCCGGCAGTCGGCGAACCGGCGTTTTTGCAAACGGTTTCCGTCAGCAGCTCAGGCACCTACCGGATCGAAGTCACCAGTCTTGCGGGGACCGGCAACTACGATCTGGATGTCCTGCTGAATTCCGCCGGGGAAGAAGAGGGCTTCACCGGAGTTTCGAACAACACGATCGCCACGGGCCAGGACATCGACGGCAGTTCGATTTCGCTGGCCGGTACGGCGTCACGACTGGCGGTGAATGGCGAAATCGACAGTGCCGACGCCGATTTCTTCAGTTTCACGCTGACTGCCGGTGAGTCGACGGACCTGGTTCTGGCCAGCGACGGCGGAACTGCGGCCGTCGCACTGTTCGACAGCAGCGGAGTTCAACTGGCTGCCGGAATCGCGGGAGCCACCAACGCGAACGAATCAATTACCGGCTTTATCGCTCCGTCGACTGGGACGTACTTCGCGCGGGTCGATTCGGCCGCGGCTTTCGAAAACTACGGCCTGGTCGTAACACGCGGCATCAGCTTCGATCTGGAACCGAATAATGCTGCGGCAGATGCTCAGGACATCAACGGGACGTTCGGAGTCGTCGGGGAACTCGGCGGATCGGCGGGAGCCGGAGGTGGCGGCGAGGTCTTCACCGACAGCCAGACGCAGACGAACGTCTACACCCCGAATACATTGACGTACACGTTTTCCGGTCTTCCCAACGCCGGAGGCGACGCCACACTGACTATCGATGCGAATGCGGACCTGGACCTGACATCGGAATTTCTGGCATTCAACGCCGAAGGCTTGCTCGCTCAGAACTTGTTCGTCAACGGCGGGCTGCAGATGGTTCCCGTCCAGACACAACTGACGATTCCGCTGGAAACGCTAAGTCAGTTGCTCAGTGACAACGCGATCACGTTCACATTCACACCTTCATCGTCTGTCAACAACCTGGGCGGCAGTCCGTACCTGACCGTCACTCTGGAGTATCCTCTCGGCGACGATCACTACTCCTTCGAAGCTGTTGCCGGCGACACACTAACGCTGTCGACAACGACGCCGGGCGGTGGTGCCGGCGAACCTGTGAACCTGCTCGATCCGTCGGTTCGGCTGTTCTTCGAAGACGGCATCAATCCGCCTGTCGAAGTTGCGTTTGACGACAACAGTGGCGGCGACGGTCGAAACTCGCTGATCAACTACACCGTTCCAGCCAGCGAAGGCGGCACGTACCGCGCGGTGGTTCAGGGGACCGGTTCGGGGGACTATACGCTCAGCGTTGTCGGGGCCACGGCCGCTGCCGTGCCGACTCTGGATGGAATGGCGGTGGCTCCGGCAGACGGAGATTCCGTCCCTGTTTACCCGGCGACGGTCCGTTTCGATTTTTCGGAGCCCCTGCTGTTCTCGACCCTGACTGCGAGCGACCTGCAGGTGACCGATCCGCTGGGCACAATCAGTCCGGCGGCCGGCGTTTCGATCATCGACGGAGATACGATCGAATTCGATCTCTCGACGCTGAACGTCGGCGACGGAACGTATTCGCTAAGCATCGCCGGAGGAGCGCTGTCATCGATCGAAGGTGCGGCGAATTTGCCGATTTCCGCGACGTTTCAGTTCGACACGGTGGCGCCCACGGTGGCCTCCGTCACCGCCAACGGGACGGCTTTGCCGGGAGGTTCACCGATCGAAACGGGAGCGAACACATTTGTGATCACGTTCTCCGAACCGATGGCCGATTCCGACATCGGACCGGAAGACGTCGCTTTGAATAACCTGTCGTTCGGAACAGGCTTCATTCCATCCTCCGGCGTGCTGGACCCGAGCGGAATCACGCTGACTCTGACCTACGACGACCTGCCCGAAGGCCTTTACGACTTCTCGATTCGCAGCGCGGCCGATGGAGCCCGCGACCGTGCCGGCAATCTGCTGGACGGTGACAGCGATGGTACGGCCGGCGGCGATTTTGTGCTGTCGTTTGCTGCCGACTTCGGTTCCGACACGCCGTTTCCAACACCGCTGGAAGCCAAGCTGCCGCTGGGGTCTCTGATCTATGATCCGCCGGTCACGGGTTTCTTCGATGCGGTCGGAGACGTCGACAACTTCACCATCGACGTTGATCCGGGACAGACGATTACCGTCGTGTTGACTCCCGACGATCTGAGCATCCAGGCGTCCGTGGACCTGATCGCACCCGGCGGCGGATCGGTCGCGACGTCGTCCGCCGCTGCGGCTGGCGAAGGCGTGCTGATTCAGACTTTTACGCCGACGGTTGCGGGCACGTACACCGTACGAGCAACCGGCCTTGCGGGCGCCGGGATATACGACGTCGACGTCTTTCTGAACGCCCATGTCGAACTCGAAGCCGCCACCGAAGGTACCGTCCCGAACGACACGCTTGCGCAGGCCGAAAACATCGACGCCAGCGCCGTTGCGGTAAGTGGCACCGCCGATCGACTGGCGGTCGTGGGAATCTCGGATTCGGTTGCCGGACCCGACGTCTATTCGTTTACGGCTGCTGCAGGGGTGCCCGTGACGATCGTGATGGCTTCCGAAACGTTCGACGGCATCGCAACCCTGACCGACGCCTCGGGCAATATCCTGACGTACAGCGTGGCCGGCGCTGAGAACGTCACCGGCTCGATCGTGGACTTCGTGTCGCCGACCGGCGGAACATACTTCGTCCATCTGACCGGAATTACACCGGACGCTCGCTACTCACTGGTCGTGACCCGAGGTGCCACATTCGGAATCGAACAAGTCTCCGGCGACGCTCAGCCGATTGGCGGCAGCGGGCAGGTTCTGGGATACGCCGGAATCGGCGAAATCGACGTCCCGGCGGGAACCGGCATCACTTTGCCTCTGGGAACCGCACTGGTCGACGGAAGCGGTGCTCAATGGGACATTCAGGGCAGCGGTTACGTCCTGGACGGCAGCAACAATGCGTTTGACGGCGCCTTCAATTCTTCGCCGTTCGGTTTTGGAAATCCGGCATCGACCGAAGACGGCGGCCGCGAAATTGTGATTGGACCGCAGTTCAGCGGAAACATTGAGGCTCACCGCAAGATTTATGTTTCGGACACCGAGGGCTTCACTCGCTTCCTGGAAATCTTCACAAACACGGGCACCTTCCCCGTCAACCAGTTCATTCAGATCTTCACGAATCTGGGTTCGGACGCGGACACTCGCGTGGTTTCGACATCCAGTGGCGACACGCTGTTCGATACTGACGACGACTGGATCGTTACCGACGACAACGTTGCCAATGGAGGCGACTCCGCGGTTGCTCACGTGATTTCCGCGCCCGGCGGCGTGCGTCCGGACTTTGCATTCCGGTCCGGAGCTGACGGGATTGCGTATGAATGGAACCTGCAGCTGCAGCCCGGCGAAACGCAGATCATCATGCACTTCGGAGTCCAGGATCCGGACTCCGCAATCGCCGCCTCGACCGCCGCTGGTCTGGCAAATTTGCAGGGTGACGCTCTGACGGGAATGACGCCCGATGAAATCGCCGCTGCCGTGAACTTTGCCGGAGCGTCAACGGCGTCCGTGGACCGGTACACCATCGACGTGACATCCGCCACAACGCTGACGCTGTCAACGACAACTCCGGGAGACGGTCCCGGCGAATTCCGGAACGACATGAATCCGTCGATCGAACTTTTTGATCCGTCCGGCACGTCGATCGGCTTTGACGACAACAGCGGTGTCGACGGCCGTAACGCGGCGTTGACCGTTTCTGTGTCAACGCCTGGTCGGTACGAGATCGTTGTTCGAGCCAGCGGCAGCGCAGCCGGTGAATACGGATTAGCCGTGGACAGCAGCATTCCCGGCGCGGTCGCGGGAATTCCGTTTGAAGCCACGGCTGTCGACCCGCTCGACGGCGAAGCATTCGCGGCACTGCCGTCGCGACTGACACTGGATTTCAGTCAGGCTCCGCTGCTGGCGACGCTGCAACTGACGGACATCGTGATCACTCAGCCCGGCGGATCGACAGTCAATCCCGCCGGACTGCTGGTGATTGACGGCGATACGGTTGACTTCGACCTGACCGGTCTCGACATCGGCGAAGGCGCTTACGTCATCGATATCGCACCCGGTACCGTCGACAGCATTTCGGGAGAACCGCTGGCCGCGTTTTCGACCACGATCTTTGTCGACGCGACTCCGCCGACCGTGGCCGAAGTCCGAGCCAATTCCAGCGTGATCGTTGATGGTGATGTCATCGATGTCGGTGCTCTGACTCTGGAAATCGACTTCAGTGAGCCGGTCCTGAATTCCTTCCCGTCCGTGTTCGAAGCTCCGCTGTACGATGCCGTCACGGGAATTACATTTCTGCCGACGTCAATTTCCGTGGATCCCGGCGGGACGACGCTGTCCGCAACCTACGACGCTCCAGGACTTCCGGAAGGCGACCTGACTCTGACGCTGGACAGCTTTGCGTTCCGGGACCTTGTCGGCAATCCGCTGGACGGCGGTACCGACTTCACGTTCCGCTTCTTTACGGACATTGTCAGCGAAGCACTGCCGGTGCCGCTCGTTCCGCGGAATCCGCGCGGATCGCTGGTCTTCGGACAGGACGTTTCCGGCGCCTTCCATCCGCTCTCCGATGTCGACGAATGGACGGTCGACCTTGACCCCGACCAGACGCTCAGCGCCGCTCTGTGGGTGAGCGATCCGTCGGTCGTCAGCGAAATCACGCTGCTGGATTCGACCGGAACGCCGGTTGCCACGTCCGCAGCGCTGGCCGCCGGGGAAGCCGTCTTTCTGCAGAATATCGCCGTCGCCAGCGCCGGTATTTACACGCTGCAGGTTTCCAATAGCGCCGGAAACGGAGGCTACCGTCTGCGAACTCTGTTGAACTCGCAGATTGAAGAAGAACCCTTTGCGCTGCTTAATTCCAATGACGACATTGCCAGTGCAATCCTGATTGACGCGTCAACGGTGTCGCTGCCCGGCGCAGGTACCGCCGATCGGCTGGCGGTGACCGGACGGTTTGGTCCCGAACCCGCAGAAATTGTATCGCCGCCGAACAATCCCGGCGAACCAAACGATACGTTCGCAGAGGCTGTGCCAACGGGTATCGTCGGGTCGTTCAGCAGCTTCTTCCTTTCTGCCAATATCGGCGACAACCTGAATATCTCGGCAGGACTGGATGTCGACATTTACGAAGTCACGCTGTTTCCCGGCGACACGCTGCTGATCGATATCGACGCCCAGGTGCTCGGCAGCGGCATCGACAGCTATATTCGGTTATTTGATGCCTTCGGCAATGAACTTGACAGCAACGACGACGACCCGGCCGGAGGAACTCTGGATTCCTACCTGGAGTATTCCTTCTTCGGGGAAGTTCCGGAGACGTTTTACATCGGCGTCAGTGACCTGAGTAACACCGGCTACAATCCGAACGTCGAAGGCAGTGGTAGCCCCGGCAGCACCGGCATCTACGACATCTACATCGAAGCTTTCGGTTCCGTCGCCGCGCTGGCGGCTGTCGGTGGTGCCGTCGAATCGGATGTCTACAGCTTTTCCGTCAATCCGAACGAACCGACATCGCTGGTGGTCAGCAGTGACACCGCGATCGCAACTCTTGAATTGCTGGATTCCGCCGGAAACGTCATCGCGGTGGGAGCGTCTGATCCGACAAATGCCGATCAGGCAATTCCCGATTTCGTTTCTTTGACCGGCGGGACATTCTACGCTCGCGTCACCGGCAGTGAGCCTGACGCATACTCCCTGGTTGTCACGCGCGGCGCGGCCTTTGACCTGGAAGCCAATAACGAAACGTTCGAAGCGCAGGACATTTCCGCCGCCAATCGGGTTCTCGGCGCGCTATCCGGCGGTGCGGGGGGAGAGCTGTTTTCCGTCAGCGAGACACAGAACACCGTCTTCTGGCCGAATACGCTGGACTACACATTCAATAACCTGCCGTCCCCCGGCGGGGACGCAATCCTGACGATTGATGTCAACGCCGACCTGGATGCCACCAGCGAGTTCCTGTCATTTAATGCCGAAGGCCTGCTGGCGCAGGATCTGTTTGTCGTCGGCGGTTTGCAGGACAGCCCGGTGCAGCTTCAGTTGACGATCCCGCTGGCCACGTTGACGGAACTGCTTAGTGACAGTTCGGCGACATTCACGTTCGTTCCATCGTCGGCAGTCGACAACCTCAGTGGCAATCCGACCCTGACCCTGACGCTGGAATATCCACTGGGCGACGATTATTACAGCTTCGAAGCAGTGGCCGGCGACACGCTGTTCCTTGAAACATTTACTCCCGGCGATGGCAGCGGTGAACCCGCCAACAATCTTGATCCGCAGATCGAGCTGTTTTTCGACGACGGCATCAATCTGCCGGTTTCGCTGGCGACAGATGATAATTCCGCCGCGGACGGCCGCAATGCATTGCTGTCGTATACAGCTACTGAAACCGGCCGATACATCGTTCTGATTGAGGGCGTGACCGGATCGGGATCGTACGTGCTGAACGTCAGCGGAGCTACCGGCGCTCCGGCGGCCATGCAGGCCACCGCTGTGACACCGGTCGACGGTACCGTGGTGACGTCCACACCTGCCACCGCGACTCTCGATTTCTCGAAGGTTGTCCTGTTGTCGTCGCTGACGGCCAGTGACGTGACGATTCAGATTCCCGGCGGCGGTACCTACACACCCGCTGGTGTGACGGTGATTGATGGAAACACCTTCGAGTTCGATCTCACCGGACTGTCCGGCCCCGACGGGACTTACGTCATTCAGATCGCTGCCGGGGATGTGCTCGACGCCGCAGGCAACGGCAATGCCCCGTTCTCGTCGACATTTCTGCTGGACGCGACGAATCCGTCAGTGACCGGCATCAGCGTCAACGGCACTCCGCTGGCACCGAACGACGTGATTGCTTCCGGCAGCACTGTCGTCGAAATCACGTTCAACGAAGAACTCAGCACTCTGAATCTCGGGCCGGAGGATGTGCTGCTGGATGACACGCTTTCGGGAGCGTCGCTGGTACCCGTGAGTTTCGTGTACGACGCAGTAACCAGTGTCCTGACGCTTGATTACGGCGACCTGCCGGAAGGTGAATACACGCTGACACTGATCGAAGGCGCGGACGCGTTCCGTGACGTCGTCGACAACCCGCTGGCTCCGTTCAGCATCGACTTCACCGCCGACAACGTTCTTGCCGCGCTGGCCACTCCGTTTGTGCCGCTGGTACCGCTGGGATCGCTGGTCTATCAGTCAGCGGACACGTCGGGTGTATTCCATGCTGTGAATGACGAAGACACATTTTCCGTTGACCTGCAGGGAGGACAGACGCTGTCCGTGTCTCTGTCAGTAACGGATCCGGACCTGGTGGCGACCGTGGAACTTCTGGACGCGACCGATGCCGTCATTGGATCGGCCACCGCCGCCGCAGCCGGAGAAGCAGTGTTCCTGCAGGACGTCGCGATTCCGTCAGACGGCACCTATCGCATTCGCAATACGGCAACAACACTGAATTCCGTTGCGACGTATTCCTTTACGGCCGTGCTGAACGCCCACATTGACGCGGAACCGAACGACACCGCGGGCCAGGCTCAGAACATCAACGGCTCCGCGATTCTGTTTGCTGCCCCGGGACGTGATCGCATGGCGGTTGCCGGAACCGGTGGCGCCGATGACGACTTCTTCAGCTTTTCGCTGGCGTCGGGCGAAACGGCCAGTCTGTTCCTGTCCGCGGAGGACGCCGGGCTGGAACTGGAACTGTTCGATCCATCCGGCAATCCGTTGACACTCGGGACGGTCGGTGAACTGGATTCGAGCATATTCCGCAGCGTCATCGACGGCTACACGGCATCTCCGCCCGGTAACTATCAGGCACGCGTCCGCGCCGGTGCGGGAATCGCGTACACGCTGGTCGTGACTCGCAACGCACAGTTCGAACTGGAACCCAACAACGTCGTCGCGGATGCTCAGCCGCTTCTGCAGATCGGCGGCCCCGGAACGTTTACAGCGTCCGTCCTGGGTGCTCGCGAGACGTCAGCGCTGCTGATCGATCCGGATGATTTTCCACCCGGAACAGATCTGACGAACGCCTTCGCGGGTGCCACGCTGACAATTGTCGGCAGCAACGGCGTGACTCCCACGGGAGCCATCGCGAGAACGCAGACATCCAGTCTGGCGTCCACGGGTTCGCGAGTCTTTGCGCAGGATACCAACACGTTCTTCAACTCCAGCAGCAGCTTCCTGCGGGTCGACTTCGACAATCCGACTCGATCGGTGTCGATTGACGTAATCGGCGACGATTCGATCGACCCCGGAATCCTGCGCGCCTATGCGGCTGACGGAACACTGCTGGAGGAAGTGCACGGGTTCAATACCACAGCCGGTAATCCTCAGACGCTGACGATTACCCGGCCGGATGCCGACATCAGCTACATCCTTGCATCCGGTCTGGGAGGCGACACCGCGAATCTCGACAACCTGGTCACGTCCGGCGACCTGGCAGACATCTACCAGATTCAGCTCGCCGACGGCGATGTGCTGGAAGCCGTAACGTCGACTCCCGGCGACGGCACCGGTGAATTCCACAATTCGTTCGACCCGTTTCTGCGGCTGGTGAA
The DNA here is from genome assembly GCA_041398785.1 of Planctomycetaceae bacterium. Taxonomy (NCBI): domain Bacteria; kingdom Pseudomonadati; phylum Planctomycetota; class Planctomycetia; order Planctomycetales; family Planctomycetaceae; species Planctomycetaceae bacterium. Next base: position 54,123 of record JAWKUA010000019.1, read on the forward strand.
TGCAGCAGGCCTTGTCGTCGCACAGGATGACAACAGCCTGCCGGACGGCCGCAATGCAAGATTTGTCTACACCGTTCCGGCAGGAGCCGGCGGGAACTTCACCCTGCAGCTCGATGGAATCGGCGTCGGCGAATATTCCATCACTGCAATTCGCACCGGCGATCCGCTGCCGGACGAAGCGCCTTCCGTGGTCAGCACCAGTCCGGCCGACGCAGCCAGTGTCGGAAGCGCTCCCGCGTTTCTCGATGTGACGTTTTCCGAAGCACTGCTGGCGAATTCGCTTGACGTCACCGATCTGGTCTTTGCCAACGGTTCGGTCACCGTCGATTCCGTGCAGTTGCTGGCCGGCAACACGGTTCGATTCAGCATCACCGTCCCGAACACCGAAGACACCTACGATTACACCATCAGCGCAGGTTCAGTCAGCGACCTTCAGGGGACCGGAAACACGGAATTCGCCGGCAGCTTTGTGGTTGACCAAACCGGTCCGCGCGTGGTGTCGACAACGCCGGGGATTCAGGCATCGGCTCCGTTCAGCCAGTTGACGTTTGTCTTCAACGAAGGCATCGATCCGGCCAGCGTTTCCACCGCCGACGTCCTTTCCTTCAACGGTCCCGGCGGCAATCTGCTGTCTTCCGTCACCGGGGTTTCCGTTTCCGGATCCGAACTGACAGTGACGTTCAACGGTCAAAGCACGGCCGGTGTCTACGTCATGGTGATCGGTCCCAACATCACCGATCTGGCCGGCAATCTGATGGATCAGAACAACAACGGAACCGGCGGTGAAGCGGGTGATACCTTCAGCCGACAGTTGACGCTGCAGTCTCCCAACCTGGACGTGCTAAATACGATTGCCGCTCCGGCAGCCGCGGAGTTCGGTGATGTGATCGACTTCACCTACACCGTTCGCAACATCGGTTCCGACCCGGCCCTGGAACACTGGGTGGACCGAATCTTCCTGTCGACAGACTCCGTCCTGGACGCCAGCGACACCGTCCTGGCAACCATTCCTCAGAACGGCGGAACTCTGGGGCCGCTGGACGCCATCAACGGCGCGAATGACAGCTACACGCGGACTGAGTCCCTTACGCTGCCGCTGAATGTGGCTTCTGTTGCCGGCGGCTACTTCCTGTTGGTCAAGACTGACGTCAACAACCAGCAGCCGGAATCCAATGAAGGTGATAACGTCGGTTCCCATGCGATCAACCTGACTCTGCCGCCGCTGCCGGATCTGGTCGTCAGCGACATTACGGCTCCCGTCGAAGCGCTTTCCGGTCAGCAGATCCCGATCTCCTGGACGATTTCGAACCAGGGAACCAGCGACTTCTCCGGCACGTTCAGCGACGACATCTTCCTTTCGACGGACGAATTCCTCGGCGGCGACCAGTTCTTCGGACGATTCGAATTCACCGGCGACATTCCTGCCGGAGGTTCAGTCACGCGTACTCAGACAATTACGCTGCCTGCCACGATTGAAGGTGACTATTTTGTCATCATTCGGACGGACGAATTCGGCCAGGTTTTTGAAGGCCAGGCCGGTGAGTCAAACAACATCACCAGCGACGACGCGGCCATCGCCATCGAACTGCAGCCGTTCCCGAATCTTCAGGTCGCCAGCGTGACAACTCCGCCGACCGCGTTTTCGGGACAGCAGACGGTCATTCAGTGGGTTGTCGAGAACACGGGGACAGGCTCGACGAATTCGCCGTCCTGGTCCGATGCGATTTACCTGTCAACGGATGCGTTCTACGACGCCAGCGACCTGTTTCTCGGCACGGCCGTCAATCCCAGCTTTCTGGTACCGGGCGACAGCTATCTCAACAGCCGCCTGGTCACGCTGCCGGAAGGGATTGACGACAGCTACTACTTCATCGTGCGGACGGACATCTACGGCCAGGTGTTTGAGTTCGAGAATGAAGGCGACAATATCACCGCCGGAGGTCCTACCGATGTGATGCTGACACCACCGCCGGATCTGCAGGTCACCAACGTGAATGCTCCCGGTACAGTGTTCAGCGGCCAGCCGATCAACCTGACCTGGACCGTGGAAAACCTCGGGTCCGGTTCGACTCGCTCCGGTTCGTGGTCGGACCGAATCTATATGTCGACCGACACAACTCTGGACGCTTCCGACCAGTTGCTGGGCACAACCGGCCATTCCGGGGTCCTTGCAGCACTGGACGGTTATACGGCCAATTCAACCGTCACCCTGCCAGTCGGCGTCAGCGGCGACTTCTATTTCATCGTGCAGACGGACGCGTTCAACCAGGTCTTTGAACATGTCTTCGAAGCAAACAACACCGGCTTTGACGCCACACCAACAACGGTCAGTCTGACGCCTCCTCCGGATCTGGTCGTCACTGACATCGTGGCACCGGCGACGGCTCTTGCCGGCCATACCATCAGTGTTGACTACACCGTGGAAAACCTGGGCTCCACCCTGACACCGAATTCGTCATGGCAGGACCGGATTTTCCTGTCAACCGACGACATCTTCGACGCCGCCACCGACACTCAGATTGCCTCCAGGACGCACTTCGGAGCTCTGGATATCGGTGAAGGCTACACAGAATCGTTCATCGCGACCCTGCCCAACGGCCTGAACAACGACTTCTATGTATTCATCGCGACCGACTTCACGGACCTGGTGTTCGAGCTGGATAACGCCAACAACATCCTGTCCGCCGCAACGCCGATGACTGTGGAATTGCGTCCGGCAGATCTGGTTGTTGTCAGCGTGGTCGATCCGGCGGCTGCCGGTGGACCGTCGACGGCGGAAGCCGGCGGATCGCTGCTGCTGCAATGGGAAGTTCAGAACCAGGGAACCGGGATCACCACGCAGTCCAACTGGGTTGATCGCGTCTATCTGTCCTCCAACGTAACCTTCGGAGACGGCGATGATCTGCAGTTGTCGCAGCTCACGCATTCCGGAGCACTTGACGTACTGGAGACCTACACGGTCTCCGGCCACACGCTGCAGATTCCGGCGTCAGTCCCCGGCGGCAGCTATCGGGTATTCGTTAAGACCGACGCCGCCAATGCTGTCTTTGAGAGCCAGGAGGGCAACAACGTTCTGGGGCTGCCTGTGGAAATCACACGGACAACGGCGGACCTGCGTCCAACAGCAGTGACCGCTCCTGCAACGGCGGATTCCGGCCAGGCGATCACGGTTGGCTGGACTGTCGAAAACTTCGGCGCTGCAAGGACCAATTCCACATACTGGCACGACGAAGTCTTTCTGTCGGCGGATCAGACGATTTCCGGCGACGATGTTTCGCTCGGAAGCGTTTTCCATTCCAACGCGCTTGACGGCGGGCAGCAATACACGGCATCCCGGACGTTTACTCTGCCGATTGACCTGTCCGGCGATCTTTACGTCATTGTCCGCACGGACACAAACAACGTCGTGATTGAGGATCTGCAGGAAGGCAACAACGACCTGGCGGCCACCGCTGTGACGGCGATCTCGCTGAGCCCGGTTGCCGATCTTGCCGTGACCGACGTTGACGCTCCGCCGGTCGCATTCAGCGGGCAGCCGATCACTCTGAACTGGACTGTCGAAAACATCGGCGGCGGTGCGGCAAACGGAACCTGGTACGACGCAGTGTACTTGTCGCTGGACCAGATCTTTGACCGAACCACGGACACCTACATCGGGTTTGCCAACCGCCCGGCTGCACTGGCCGCCGGCGAACAATATACTCAGACGGCGACACTGAACATTCCCAATGGTCTGTCCGGACCGTACTACGTGTTTGTCGCCGCGGACAGCAATCAGCGAATCTATGAACGCGGTGCCGAAGCCAATAATGTCGGTCAGGATCCGCTGGCCATGGAAGTGTCACTTACTCCGCCGGCTGACCTGGTCGCCGGTCTGCTCACACTTCCTTCCGACGCGGTGCCCGGCAAGGATGTGACCGTCAGCTACACCGTCGAAAACCAGGGAACGAACGCCGCGAATGGTACGTGGACCGATTCTCTGTACATTTCGGCCGACGATCACTGGGACGTGACGGATCCGCTGCTGGGGCGAGTCGTGGTGACGGCCAACGTCACAAGCGGCAACAGTTATACGCGGGACCTGACGGCTCCGCTGCCAGGTGTGGTTCCCGGTGACTATCACGTCATTATCCGAAGCGACATCCTGAACAACATTCCGGAATCCGACGAAACCAACAATCTGTCCGCGTCGCTGAACACGACGGCGGTGGATTTTGAGGAACTGACGCTGGGCACCGCCAGTTCCGGCAGCCTGGGAACCGGCCAGTCCGTGTACTACAAGGTCGACGTCCCTGCGGGAGAAACGCTTTCGGTGCTGTTCGACAGTGCCGCAACGGACGGTTTCAGCGAACTGTACGTGGCCTTCGACCGAGTCCCCACCCGCAGCGACTTCGACTTCGGCGGAATCGAACCATTCCAGCCGGATCAGCGTGCGATTCTGCCCGCGTCAGAGTCCGGCACATATTTTATTATGGTCTATGGCAACAGCGCCTCCGGGGCTCCGGCGTTTGATATTACGGCGGAGTTGCTGGCGTTTGATGTCTTCACGACTGACTTCGGGCGCGGCGGGAATTCGGGGAACCGGACAATCGAGATCCACGGTGCCCGCTTTGATCAGAATACAACAGTGTCGCTGACCAACGGTGCCGGAATCACGGTTCCCGCGGAAACGCACTATTACATCAGTTCGCTACAGATGTACGCGACGTTTAACCTTGCGGGACTTCCTGCGGGACAATACGACGTTGTCGTTGAAAAGGATGCGTCAACGTCAGTGACGGTGCCTGACTCGCTGCAGGTTGTTGACCAGTTGCCGTCGGCTCCGATCCGTCCGACGATCGACGCGCCTTCGCGAGTCCGTCGCGGGGCCGCATATTCGTTCGATGTCCGATGGGGCAACGATTCGATCAACGACATTACCGTGCCGCTACTGACTGTCGGCAATACCGCTCCATTCGGTTCAGCTCCGGGAGATACGTCGTACGGTACTCGATTTACGTTTATCGCCAGCAGGCCGGAAGGGCCTCAGGGAATCTTGATCCCCGGTGACGCTTTTTCACGAACGTTCTACACTTCCAGCGATAGCTTCACACAGAGCTATACGGCGTTTGTTGACCGCGTCGGCAAGGACTCTGCAGAAGCATTCGACTGGGCGGCGATTGAAGCAGAACTGCGGCCGCAGGATATTCCTGATGCTGAATGGGATGCGATCTTCCAGCAGCTCATTCTGCAGACCGGAACGACCTGGGGTGAAGTCCTGCCCGTTGCAGTCCGGAATGCGGACAGGATCGTCCTTCCCGGTAACGCGTCCGTAACCGTCTCGCAGCTTTTACAGCCCGAGGTCACAGCGGTTTGGGCCAGCCTGAGCAACTCCATCAGCGGCACCGTGCATCTGGATGCCATTAGAAGCCTGTCGGAACCGTGGCGAATTCTGGCGGTGCAGGTCGGGACTGACGTCGGTTTTGCTGCGGTCGGATATGAGGACGGAACGTTTTCGCTGCCCGGACTCGAAGACGGCGACTATCAGCTGACCGTTCAGTTAGGACAGTTCACCCAGTCGTTCCCCACGACATACACTCTGGCGGGCGGTTCCACCGTGATTCAGGATGTCGAGCTGGCGCCCTCAGCACCCGTGGACGTCGTACTGGACATCGCCGCATCAGACGGCGGTCCGGTGACAGACGCAGACATTCTCTTGTACCGCAACGGGATCCTGCTGAGTCGTGGTATACTTGATGCCGATGACCGTGTGACCTTCGAGAATCTTCCCGAGGGCACCTACGTCGTGGTTGCTGAGCTTGCCGGCTACGGCAGAGTCGTGGCTGACCTCGACACGTCCGAACCACTGGCGACTCGCCTTTCAGCAATTCTGTTCGCTCCCGGAACAGACGTACGCGGTACCGTCGTGTCTGACGCCGGCGCCAGCCTCGATTTCACAATCGCGGCAATCGCGAATGACGGACGAAATCTGCCGCCGGTGGCGGCCACCGTTGACGCCGGTACGTACCTGTTCCCGTCACTTGCCGCCGGAAACTACGATCTGGTGGTTCTGGCTGAAGGGTATTCACCGCTTGTGGTCGCGGCCGTTGACGTACCTGCTTCCGGCGAACTGGTGCTCGACGACATCATCCTGACACTTCCTGGACAGCAGACACCTTCGCTACAGGCCGCCGGCGATGAGGCGGCTGCCGGAGCGATCCCGGACTGGTTCATCGAAACAGTCGAACGTCTGACCAACCTGTATATCGCTTTTCGCGGTCCGGGATTTGTCCCTGACATTGGCACGTGCTGGGACAAATATCAGGCAGCGCGAAGCCAGGGATTCTTCACCGGCATGGGGCTGTTTACACTCTGGTTCCAGCAGCGATATGCCACGCTGATCATGGTTTCCGGAGTGTCCGGCGGCGATCCGATTTCGTTGGCGCTGTATATGAGATACTTCGATGCACTTGGTCCGGTCGGGACACAGGGCTTCGGATTGAACAACGGAATGAAGGCGGAACTGGAACTTCAGGCCCGCAGCGGCTGGGACAGCGCCATGCAGGCGGCGGTTACGGCAATTCAAAGTGATCCTGACTGGATGCGGGAATTTGATTGTGACGAGGCGCACACTCGCACATATACCGTCCAGCAACTCTACAATCTGCCGGCCGGTAATGTTTCGGATTACGTCTCGGTCGGCTCAGGCCTCTATTCCGGTGATCGCGGCAACAACAGCAAGTGGAGGTTCGTGTTCGTCGGCCCGATCGGTGTGCTTGCCGGCGGTGTGGGATCGTGGGGAACTTCGGCTGGAAGCAACCTGCCGGAGATCGCCGATTTTCGGCGACTTTCAGGCAGTGTCACTGCGGAACTGAGTGCCGATGATGCAACGGTTAAGGTTACGGCGGACTGGCAATTTACGGTTTCCGATGCCGTCGATTTCGAACCTGGAAACGCGCTGGGACCGCTGCTTTACGGTCTCAAGGTACTCGAACGCAATGGCATGACATGGGACGTGCCGTTCGAGTTTACAACGCCGATTGAAGTGGATCCCGGGACGTTCGGCGTCCGGCGGGATCCGGAATGTGATCCATGCAACAGCGACGATCCTCCCGACGACTGCGACGACACGGATGCTCCCGTGTCGCGTGACCCCAACGATATTCTTGGTCCGGATGGCTTCGGGCCGGAACAGTGGATTCCTGCTTCGCAGCCGATTGAGTACACGATTCGATTCGAAAATGATGCCGCCCTGGCCACGGCTCCCGCTCAGGTTGTCCGCATTACTCAAACGCTTGACAGCGACCTTGACCCGCGAACTTACCGCGTCGGCGATTTCGGACTGGGTGATCTGTTCGTCGACGTTCCCGCGAATCGGGCGTTCTACACCGATCGAATTGACCTGACGGCGGAGCACGGCGTGTTTGTGGATGTGGTCGCCGGAATCGACGTTGCCACCGGGGAGGCGTTCTGGGAATTCACTTCGATTGATCCCGCCACCGGTGACATTCCTGCCGATCCGCTGCTGGGGTTCCTGCCTCCGAACGAAACCTCACCGGAAGGAGAAGGCTTTGCACGTTATTCGGTGAAACCCCGGTCATCGGCAGTGACGGGCGATGTGATCGATGCCGAAGCACGGATTGTGTTCGATATCAATGAACCCATCGACACGCCTCCAATCTTCCACACGCTGGACGCCGACCTGCCCGTCAGCAGCGTCACGGCGCTGCCGGCGTCGTCTGTGGAACCCGTGTTTGACGTTTCATGGACAGGGACCGATCCCGGCAGCGGATCGGGGCTGGCCGGCTATTCGATCTTTGTTTCCGTCAATGGCGGGCCGTTCGAAGTCTGGCTGGAAAACACCACGCTGACCGAAGCGTCGTACACCGGCGAACCGGGAAAAACATATGACTTCTTTAGTGTGGCCTACGACAACGCCGGCAATTCCGAACCCGCTCCCGCCGTTGCCGATGCCGTGACGGCTGTTATCGGTGGAGCTGTTCTGACGGTGACGATTGATCCGACCACGATCTCTGAGAACGGCGGCACCGCAATCGGCACCGTGACTCGGACAGGCAACACGGATGCCGAATTGATCGTGACACTGGTCAGCGACAACGAAACGGAAGCGATCGTCACAAATACGGTCACGATCGGTGTGGGAGCGGACTCCGCGACGTTTACGGTCACCGGTGTGCCTGACAACATCGTCGATGCAACTCAGACCGTGACGATCACCGCCTCCGCTGTCGACTTCGACGACGTGACGGCAACGGTCGATGTGACGAACGTCGATGTCGCCACGCTGACCGTTCAACTGGATGCCGCATCGGTCAGCGAAACCGCGGGTACGGTTTCCGGAACCGTGTCGCGCAACACCGGCACGACCGGTGATCTGGTCGTGAACCTCCTGAGCGGTGACGTATCGGAAGTCACCGTTCCGGGACCCGGAACCGTGACAATCCCAGACGGCCAGGCATCGGTTCCGTTTGTGCTGACAGTCGTCAACGACGGATTGATCGACGGCACACAGACAGTCGACATCACGGCGTCGGCGGCGACATTTGTCGACGGAACCGATTCCGTTGACGTCACCGACGTCCAGTCCGGTACCGTCAGCATTACATCGCGGCGAAATGGCGCCGAATCCGGACCTCGCGACGGCTGGTTCGTCATCAGCCTGAGTGCCGAAGCCGAACAGGATGTGATCGTCAACTACACGATCACCGGCACGGCGACGGCTGACGGTGACTACGTTGCACTGCCCGGAAGCATCACTATTCCGGCCGGCGAACTGTCGGCTCAGGTTGATGTCGTAACGATCAACGATGACATCGCGGAAGGCGGAGCCGATACTGTTCGGCTGACGCTTGATTCCGCATCGACCGCCGGCACCGTCACCGTGAATCCCGCCGCTGCCAGCCGGCAGATCTTCCTGATCGACAATGACCGGGCTCTCATCCGAACGTCACGACGAGCTGCGACCGTCAGGGAAACCGGTACCTCACGAACATTTGACGTGACGCTGCGGTCCGAGCCGGTCGGCACTGTGGTGCTGACCGTGACCAGTACTGACCCCGGCGAAGCAGTCGCGGATGTCACCCAACTGACGTTCGACTCAACGAACTGGAATGTCCCGCAGACAGTGACAATTACAGGCGTTGACGATGCGGAATCTGACGGGGCGCAGGTTTCCGAAATTCAGGTCACCGTTGACACCGGAGCGACGACTGCCGCGGAATATCTGGCGACTCCGGCGGCGATCGTTACTGTCACCACGCTGGATGATGAACCTCCGGCTCCCACGGCGACGGTTCAAAGCGTCACATTCTTCAACGAAGATGCGGACGAAGAACGCAACTTCAGTCCGGAGCAGAACGGTCAGCGTTCCATCATTCGGGGCGTCTCCGTTGTCATCGATCAGGAAATCGACGTTACCGACGCGTCCGCCTTCAGTCTGGTGAATACGACTCTGGGAAGCAGCGTCGGGCTGCAACTGGTATCGGCGACCAAGGCCGACGGCCGCACAACGGTTGTTCTGGCGTTTCTGCCGGCGCCGCGGTTGAGTCGGACAACCAGTTGAAGGACGGCAACTACACGCTGTCAGTAGCCGGCGGTTCACTTTTCGATGCGGGAACATTCGGAACGGTCAATTTCCACCGTCTGTACGGCGACAGCGACGGCGACCGGGACGTCGACGGTCTGGACTATGGTCTTTTCCGAGCCGCCTGGCTGTTCGGGCAGACCCAGTACATCAACCTGTTCGACATCAACAACAGCGACATCCTCGACGACGACCTGGATGATTTCTTCGCAGCCTTTGGTCGTGTTCTACCAGGTTGACGGCAACGGACGATTCAGCACGCAGCGGCATTCAGGCTGTATCCAGTCAGGGTGTTTCACCCGCGGAGTGCTGTTCCGGATTCGGCATTTCCGAATCCTTGTGCGGTAATGGATGTTTTGTAGAATTCAGCGAAGCTGAGCAGTTTCGCCAGTCTGTTCACAATCAGTATTGTTTTTCCGGGAAATCATCCCATGGCACGTTACGTAGTTTATCTCGCTGTCATCCTCTCCATTGGCAGCGAAAGTGCGCAGGCTGATCTGGTGCTGGACCTGGCGACGGGGAGTCCAACGAGCGTTGTCAGCGGCAGTACCGTGTTCATCGACATGGTGCTGATCGACAATGATGACTCACATTTTGGACCCAATGCCGGTGGCGTTGGCGTGGGAAGAGGTCTGTCATCCGGCGGCGGCCAGATTTTCCAGTCGGCTGGCACAGGGACGACGTCAGGTGCAGTCTTACCGAATTCCGGCCTGGATTTTGATTTCACAAATTCCAGCGGCTCCCGGCGGTATTGCCGGAGCACTGTCACTTGTGGCTCTTTCCGACCCGGCTGGAATCAACACTGGCATCGCTCACATCGCGACATTCAGCGTCACAATCACCGGCGATGCAGGGGACACCGTGACGATCATGTCGGATATCCTGCCAATTACGGCAAACGTTGTCGACGACGGGACGCTGCTGGGGACTCCTATCGACGCCGATATCGCCAACTTCGGTTCTCTGACGTTCACGGTTTCCGCTGTGCCTGAGCCTTCGACGTGGCTGGGTTGTTCGCTTGTGCTGGTGGATTGATCTGGCGAAGTCGCCGACACGTCGGCGGCAACAGCCGGTCAATACCGCGAGCGGGGCAGAATGAGACATTCGGGCTCGCGGGAGTAAGAAGAGCGAAAGTATCGGCGTCCGCCGCGGCCAGTATGACGATCAGACCGCAGCCAGTTCGGGTTCTTCAACGGTCTGGTCCATCTGTTCCACGATGGAGGGCAGCAGTGCCATCGCTTCGCTGGCAGGAATCTGGCAGGTGCCGGCCGCTGTATGGCCTCCGCCGCCATGTTCCAGACACAGGTCACCAATATCGACTGGATTCGTGCGTTTCAGAATCGACTTGCCGATCGCCAGAACCGTCAGCTCCGGCTTATGAGCTCGCAGGACGTGGACGGAGGCATTGCATTCCGGGAACAGCGCGTAGACCAGGAATCGGTTGCCGCTGTAGATGACATCTTCGTTCCGGTAGTCGACGACGACGACATTCCCGTGAACTCCCGAACAGCGAGCGATCTGTTCCAGAAACTGTTCGCGCTGAGAGTTGTACAGATCGACGCGTTCGCGGACGTCCGGAAGTGCCAGGATATCCTTCAGATCGTGAGTCCGGCAGAAGTCGACCAGCGCCATCATCAACTGGTAATTGGAGATTCGGAAGTCGCGAAATCGGCCCAGTCCGGTGCGCGGGTCCATGATGAAATTCAGCAGCGTCCAGCCTCGCGGAGCCAGGATTTCGTCTCGGGAGAAGCGAGCTGAATCTGCCTTGTCGACGGCCTGCAGCATGTCCCGGCAGATGTTGGGAAACCGTTCCGCTCCGCCGTAGTAGTTGTAAACAACGCGAGCGGCCGAGTCCGCGGCAGGGTCCAGAATCAGATTTTCGCGCACCACGTTGCCATTTCGGATGGCTTCGCTGGCGTGGTGATCGAAGCACAGATGACACTCGGAAACGTACGGCAGGTTCGTGATGATGTCCCGCGAGGTCACTTCGATCAGGCCATCCTGCATGTCCTTGGGATGGACGAACAGAATATCGACCAGCAGATCAAGCTCACGCAGCAGTGCTCCGCAGACCAGGCCGTCAAAGTCGCTTCGTGTAATCAATCGGTACCGGGGCTTTTCGGTGGACATCGTGCTGTTTCCGGGGTTGGGGCTGTGGGTGAAGCGATCGTCCGCCGACACAAGTCCATTCGTACCGGGACGTGTTCCGGCCGGGCGAGTTGACGGCGGCGGTCGAGTGCAGCGTAGGTCGCGAATGGCGCCGGATTGCCTCGGACTGCGGGAAAACCCTGGTCGTCACGGACAAGAAACTTCCGGCCCGCGTTCGATTGCGCGGCATGGCGGTATCGAATGATCATGCGGGTTCTGCGGAGGTCGGCGTTCCGGTCGTGGGCGAGAAGCATGGCCGGCTCGTCACGCATTCCACGGCACGAAATGCCAATGTACTGCGGTTTGTCCATGGCAACGACGACGTCAATGGCCGAGTTAAGTGCGAAGCGTCTGTCGGCAGCACGGGGCGAGGCGACACGGTTCGTTACGATGCTCGCAACCCGGCTGCGTGCGTCATTCACCGCAGCGCAGCATTCCTCGCGACGTGTTTCCCGGCCGGCGTGTCCGCGAGCCGTTGCGGCAGGAACCCGGGATTCAAACCACAGTCTACGAGCTCAGAAGGTACGCCCGCAGTTGCTGCATCAGCATTGTGCACCGGGTTTCGAACGTATCGACGTCCGTGACGCGTCCAACGGGCACGGCAGTCACCACGACGAACCGCAGCGTCTTGGCATTTCCCGTTTTGGTGTCGGTGTTGCGAGCTGTCTCGAAACGGATATCGACACTGACCGGCTGGCGGGCGACCGTACTTCCCCAGCAGCCGAGCAGCCCCAGGCTTCCGCACTGCAGATTCATGGCACCATGTTCCTGGTGCGTGATTCTTGCGTCCTGAGTCGCCAGAAAGGCGTTCAGCTTCATGGCTGTCAGTTCGAGTGATGTTGACACGGGGATCGATTCACGGAACTGCAGTTTTCCGTCGATCTCGGTGACTTTCGGTGCCGACTCATCAAAGGGATTTTCCGCGGTGGAAGGTTCATCGTCGGCCTGCCCTTCCCAGCAGGTTCGGTTCCGGCCTGTTTCCTTGGCTCGGTACAGAGCCGCATCGGCTCGTTCCAGCAGAGTCTGTACAGAATCGCCCAGACGTGCCGTTGAAACACCAAAGGAAGATGTCACGGAAAGTTTGGAGACTCCGCCGATGGAACTTTTTGCGATCGCATGTCGCAGCCGTTCGCCGCGCCGGATGGCTGCCTGCAGATCGGTGTCGGGGCACAGCAGAACAAATTCTTCTCCGCCATACCGGCCGATTAGTTCTCCGGAATAGGTTTCGTGCTGAAGCAGTCGCGTCAGATCGACCAGCACCTGGTCACCGGTTTTGTGACCGAATGTGTCGTTGATGTTCTTGAACCGGTCGACGTCCAGAAAGATCGCGCTCAGATGCCGCGTGCCTTCGTGGTTGTGGAAATCATCGATCAGGTGCCGCAACTGCGTTTCGAGTTGCCCGCGATTGGCGACACCGGTCAGTGCATCGCGCGTGGCGGCAAGTTTCAGTTCCACGTATTCCTTCGACTGCCGGCGTACGCCTCCCTTGCAGCGGAACAACTGGACGACGCCCTCCACATGACGCGGGTGTTCGGCAATCCCGGTGGTGTAAACGTCGACGCTGACCTGCTGTGAATCATTGATCTGGCAAACACGGCTGCCGAACTGTGATCGTCCGTTGCGCATCACCTGTGACACGATTTCCTCGCGGGGTTTTGCGTTCTGGCGGTCGGTCTGTGTAATCGGTGACAGTCGCACGTCGGTTGCCTTCCAGCTTCGTCCTACGACGTGTTCCAGCGGAAGTCCGGTCAGTCCCGGCATGCCGTCTGACCAGATGCAGTAATTGCCGCGTGTATCCAGAATAAAGTAGCCGTCGTACAGCATTTGAAACTGATACAGCACGTGCAGCATCTGTGTCAGCACGACGATCTCGTTGCGCTGTTCGACAGAAGGTTCTTCCGTGGAGTCTTCGGGAGAACAGAACGGATCGCTGTGCCGGAACAGCTGATGCCCATCGGCTTCGTACCAGCGTCCCAGGGTTCTGACGATGTTTCCGTCATAGCGACTGCCGGCCTGATCGAAGAGCACCTTCATGACTTCATCGTGAGCCATTCCGCGGCGGTAGGCTTTGGGTGAACTCAGCGAATCGTACGCGTCGGCCACGGCCAGAATTCGGGGTCCCAGCGGCAGATCCTGAGACGACGGACCCTCAATTCCCACGCCGGAACCGTCAAAATTGTGGTACAGCAGAGTCAGCATTCCCACCAGTTGGTTGTCCGCCTGCAGGGCCTGCAACAGGCTGACGGCGGCGTGGTGGTGCAGAGTGACCAGGTCGTATTCTTCGCTGCTGAGCTTTCCGGGCTTGTGAAGGATGTGCTGGGAGACACCGATCTTGCCGAGATCATGCAGCAGCCCGGCCACTTCGATCTGCCGGCGCTGGATGTCATCCCAGCCCAGCAGTTGAGCGACTCCGCTGGAGATCGCGGCGATTCGCTGGCCGTGAAGGACGATGGACGGATCGCGCAGCTTCATGCAACGCAGCAGCATCCGCAGGACCGTTCGGGGAATGATCGGCGCTTCGGTCGCTGCCGCCGTTTCCGCTTCGCGCTCGTTGCGGGCGTATTCGCAGAGTTTCAACAGCCGGCTGACGATGCCGGTGGTGTCGGTCGGAACCGCAGGCGACAGTCCAAAGCAGACTCCGGAGACGTCAGGTTTTACGGTAGTAGTGCTCACGGGAATCGTTTCAATCCGGGGCAGGCAAAAGAATTCATTCGCCGGGTGTACACGGCGGCCGCTGGATGAAACTTTAGGTCACAATGACGCCTGTGCGAAAAAACCACATCCGAATTGCGTGCCGTGGCACCGTCATTGTCCGCACAGGCCGATTAATCGTACGGAAGAAGCGCGGGCCGCTGAGTTTTTTCGCTTCCACGGGAACAGCCGGATCGAACGGCGGATGGCTGACGGCGGGTGGAGCACAGGGTGGTCGCGACCGGGCGGACCGATCGCTCACAGCCAGAAATATCGCTGCAGAAATTCCACAACGTCGCCAAACAGGTAGTAGCCAAGGCTGCACTTGCCGCAGTACAGGCGGACGGTGACTTCCGCACCGATGCGCGATTCCGGAAGTTCCTGACCTTCGTCTGCCACCGCGACCAGTTCGAACGCCGTACCGATTTCCGGATCGGTTGTGGAACGCGTGGCGACTTCTGTCAGGTGGCATTTCATGTCGTCATTTTCCGGCTGCGTCGCCAGATAGAATTCTCCGGCAAGCTGTTCCGTGCCGCCGGACTTCTGCAGTTCCTGCATAGCTTTCAGGATATGCCCCATTCGCTTTTCTTCGACAAGCAGTTCCATATGCCATGGCCCGTTGTCGTTCATGATGTCAAACAAGTGGTCTCCCTGGCTGACGGGGCGGTCGCGCAGCAGTTGCTCGATCTGAAAGTTGGGAATGATGCCGCCGGCGTTGGCTCGCAGTGTCAGCTTCTCTTCCCGGCGCCGCAGCAGGGTTGCCAGATGGTCCTCGGCAATCCGCTGGTCCGCTTCGATGGTCTTTTTCTGGATTTCCAGTTGGTGACGTTCCTGCTCGTCATCGTTGGATGCGGCCTCTTCAATCGACAGCGCCGTGACGTGAGCCATCTGGATCTGCTTCTGAACCTCGCCGCGGGCCTGCAGGATCTGTTCTTCCATTTCATCGTTGACCATCACCAGCAGAACGTCGCCCTTCTCGACGCGCTGACCGCCGCGGACTCTGACTTCGCGGATTTCTCCGTTCCAGAGAGCGAACACGGCGTGCTGTTCGACGGGCATCAGTTTGCCTTCGGCGTCGACCGGATACGAAAGACGGACCAGTCCCATAGCGGCGCCGATTCCCGCGATGGCCAGCAGTACCGCAGTGGTGATCGCCAGCTTTCTTCCGTGGAACCATTCCAGGCACCTGCCGATCAGCTTCCACAGCGACAGCCCGAAGATGCGGTGATGTGTGCGAGCATTCCACAGCGCGGCTCCGATGTGATCCGCCAGCAGTTCTGCCCGCTGTTCCATCTGCGGGCCGGGTTCCGTTTCCGCCACCTGTTCGATGACCAGACATCCGGTTGCTCTGGGCCGTTTTGTTTTTCGTTTCCGTTCGTGTTCTTCGCCCTGCTGCCGAACCAGTACTTCGTTTTCGAAAGTCGGCACCAGCATCACCATGCGGGAACCGCTTTCCTGAATAAAATTGGCCAGCGGTTTTTCGATCTGCGGCGCCAGGCCCTCAATTCGGCCCTTGTAAACCAGAGTTTCGCCAGACTCGATAACACGCCGCGACAGCTTGACCATCGACGTAATCAGGTTGGCCCGCGGATTGACGCTCGACTGTCCGCTGACGGCCTTGATGCGCACACTACGGCCCTTGCGGACGGCGACGCTGAAACGGTCGCATCCCAGCAGCGGCCGAGCGTCGCTGGCTGCCGCGTCGGCAACCTCCTGTTCGTCAAGTGACCGCTGGATTCGCAGCGTGAATTGTTCGAAGTCGGTCCAGAAGCGGCTCTTCAGGTCCGCCGATTCCGTCGGGTTGCGACGTTTGCCTTCAATGTAGCGGGACGCGTAGCCGCACATCTGTTCCAGGAACTGCATGTATCCGGAACGCGCCTTCTCCGGAACCGCCGTTCGCTGAAATAGTTCCACGACACCGACGCACGCCTTTTCCCGATGCAGAGCGGACAGTACCAGCACATGTTCGGTGGGAAGCTCCGTGCCCTGCCCGCTGATCAGCGTCTTCGCCTCACCGGTCTGCAGCACATCGATCAGCAGACGTTCGTTGATCTGCAGAGCGCCGGGCTTTTCGCGGAGGCCGGTTTCTTCCAGGTTCACCTGTGCGGCCACGTTCAGGCGGTTGTTTTCGTCCATCAGCCACACAACACCGGCGCGGGCTCCGATGGCCGCCACGACTCGCGTCAGGAATTCCTGAAAGAACAGATTCGGGGGCATGTCTTCGCCCGACATCTGTTCGACTTCCCTGGCGAGCTGCATGACCTTCTCGCGCACGCGACGAAGGTTTTCGTCGGATGGTGCGGGGCCGGCTGTTTTTTCTGACATGGTGACTTCCGGAACTCAGAATCGGCCGGAAGGCAGTTGCTTCCGGATTGCTGGCACGCTGACTGACGACGTTGTCCCGCCGGTCTTGAGGGGCAATATGCTAGACGGCATCCGGCAGCGGATCGAACAGATTCGCTCCGGAACCGCCAATTGTGAATCATGTTGCGCCGATCCGCGCGATCAGACCGGGGGTTTTCCACAGAAATTCAGCGATGTCCGGGCACCAATGCGGCAACTTCCAGTGTTCGCCGGCGACGAATTCCACGCGATTCACGCAGTTTGGCCAAATCCGCGCGTGTTTTCGGGCGGACAGGATCCGCGACATTGGCGAGCCGCCGGATGTCAGTCGGCGGAACACGACCGCGCCGTCTGCGGACTGACGTCACGCAGCTCGCCAAAGCGCGGACAGCTCACGCCAGCAGGTCGTTCAAGACATTCCCATGCACGTCGGTCAGGCGATAATCGCGGCCCTGGAAGCGGAACGTGAGCTGTTTGTGGTCGAAGCCCAGCAGGTGCAGAATCGTGGCGTGCAGGTCGTGGACGTGGACCGGTTTGTCGGCCACGTTGAAGCCCAGATCGTCGGTGCTGCCGTAGGTCAGTCCGCCGCGAACGCCTCCGCCGGCCATCCACATCGTGAACGAATTCGGGTGATGATCGCGTCCGTCGTTGCCTCCCTGAACCATCGGAGTCCTGCCGAATTCGCCGCCCCAAATGACCAGCGTATCGTCCAGCATTCCCTGCTGCTTCAAATCCGAAATCAGAGCCGCGCAGGCCTGATCGGTGTCCTTGCAGTTCTTTCTCAGGTCGGTGACCAGGCCGCCGTGCTGGTCCCAGGATTCGTGGAACAACTGCACGAACCGAACGCCTCGCTGAACCAGCCGGCGAGCCAGCAGGCAGTTGTTGGCGAACGACGGCTTGCCCGGTTCGACGCCGTACATGTCCAGAATGTGCTGAGGCTCGTCCTTCACCGCCATGACTTCCGGAGCACTCGCCTGCATCCGAAACGCCATTTCGTACGAATTGATCCGCGTTGCGATTTCCGGATCGCCGACGACATCCATGCGGCTGCGGTTCAGTTCGTTGACTGCGTCCAGCGTCGCTCGCTGCAGACTTCGATCCATGCCGGACGGGTTGGAAAGATACAGCACCGGGTCGCCGCTGGTGCGGAACTCGACGCCGGAATGCATGGTCGGCAGGAACCCACTGCTCCAGTTGCCGGAGCCGGCACTGGACTTCTTGCCGCTGTTGAACGTGTACGACGGCAGGTGCGAGACTCACTGCCCAGCCCGTACGTCACCCACGCTCCCATGCTGGGCCGACCGAACTGCTGCGTTCCGGTGCTCATCAGAAGCTGGCCCGGAGCATGATTGAACGCATCGGTGGTCATCGATCTCACAATACACAGATCGTCCGCGACGCCCGCCATGTGAGGCAGCAGTTCCGACAACTCGGCCTGCGATTCGCCATGTTTCGCGAACTCGAACTTCGGCCCCAGCAACCGGGAACTCGGATTGATAAACGCCGCCCGATAGCCTTCCAGCAGATCCCTGGGCGGAAGCGTGCCGTCGAGCCTGGCGAGTTCCGGCTTGTTATCCGACACTCTCGAACTGACTGGAAGTACGCCGCCCATGAACAGCAGGATGACGTTCTTTGCCTTCGCCGGATAATGCGGCTGCTTCGGAGCCAGCGGGTTCGCCGACGAATCAGCCCGTTCCGCTGCTCGGCAAAGATCGGCCAGAGCAATCGATCCCAGACCGATGCCACACTGCTGAAGAAACCAGCGTCGTGCGAGTGGAGTGTTCATGGTTGGTTGTCCCGTGTTGGCGTGGTCGAAGTCTCTGGGTTTCAGCCGCGGAGCGGCAGCAGCATAGCCGTGGGCGTCAGCCCACGGAAATCGGCCAATTGATTCCCAAGCCCCGGAGGGGCGAAACAGCGGCTTAGAATCACCTGTTATTAGCCCTTCGGCAGATGAAAGTACACCCTCCCGTTTCAACGGGAGGGGTCAGCTCGCCGTGCAGGCGATCAAACAGGAAGAGAGCGATCCGAGCACCGGAGTTCCATCCGTCACCCTCCCCGCAATCGAACGCCTGAACGGCTTTCGATCGGCGACCCTCCGTTGAAACGGGAGGGTGAAGCAGTGTCGCTCTGCATTGGAAAATTCTCATCCGCTGATCGCCTTAATGTCGCCCCTCCGGGGCTTTCCATTGTTTGTTGACTCCAACCGTGAGCCGCGGCTACCCGATATCGCCGCTCCGCGGCTGAATCGCAGCCTGTTGGCAGGTATTGTGCTTTCAATCCTGTTTTCTGGCATCCCAGTCGTCGTCGCCAATCGATTCGCCGCCGGATCTTGTCATCAGAGCTTTGAGTGTTTCGCGTGGCAAGTCTGTACGAATCTGGCCAATGTGACCATCGGCGAACAGTGCGTTGACGTGCCCGTAATGGTTGCCGGAAATTCCGTTTGCCATCAATGATTCGAAGGAAACATCTTGCGGTGCGGCCCACGAATCGGACGTATCCGGGCATTCGATGACAAGGATCGTTGAACTCGGATTGTCGGTGATTTCATCCTCGGTCAGCGGCCTCTCGCCTGGCCAGGCAGTGTCTGAACCGGTGACGGCACGATAATTGGTTGTGAGCAACGATTCACTGTCGCCGCTCGGGCAGACATACAGAGAATATGGACTGGAAGTCCTCACCGGCCGGTTTCGTTCGTCGTTCCAGGGTACCGAAAGTCGTACTGATCGTAGAGTGGCTGGTTGTCGATGAATGGCAGAATCAGGACTCGCCAACTGTGAGCTGGCCGTCCGTCGTCTCCAGCAATATAAGCAGGCGGATAAGAACCGTGGATGTCATGGTAGTTCAACAGTGCGAGTCCGATTTGTTTGAGATTCGCCAGGCTGTGAGTCGCAGCGACCTGTTCGCGAGCCTGTGGCACAAAAGCTGCGATGGTCAGGCATGCTCCGAAGCACATCCAGATCACGATCACCATCCGGCGTCTGTGCATCTTGAGGTCCACGGGATCGACTTGCTCGTCTGTGGTCATTTGAGTTGAGGTAGAAAGTTTGGCAGCTCCGGCAACGCTTTGATGACTTACGAATCGCAGGCGCTTGCCTGTACTTCACGATCACTGCCGTGTAATTGTTTCATCCAGATTCAGGATCGCTCGGCAGACGATCATCCATGCGGCGAGGTCGTTCGCGCTGGCTGATTCGGCGCCGATAAGGTCCGAGGCATTCAGTTCGCCGGAATCCAAACGCTGCCGCTGACTCGACAACAGCTTCTTCAAAATCGTCAGTTCTTTGTCGGTCGCCGGCCGGCTGGTGCAGAGTTTGTGGGCGTATTGCAGACGGTCCTCTTCGGTGCCACGAACTTCCTTCAGAACGCGAGACGCCATTGCTTTTGCACATTCGACGAACTGGGGTTCGTTCAGGACGACCAGAGCCTGCAGCGGTGTGTTGCTGCGAGTGCGGCGGACGCAGGCGGCGTCGCCTTTCGGCGCGTCGAAGACCTGCAGCGGCGGATACGGGACAGAACGGTACGAATGCACGTACAGACTGCGGCGATACGCGTCATCGCCGGTGGACGTCCACCAGTTCTTCGGGCCGTAGCTCGCCGGCGGCTGGAAAAGAAATTCCGGAGCGTCCGGGTAGATGCTCGGGCCGCCGATGCGATCGTTCAACAGACCGCTGGCGGACAACGCGATGTCGCGGACGATCTCCGCGTTGACTCGAAACCGGGCACCACGAGCCAGCCAGCGGTTGAACGGATCGGCGGACAAGAGGTGTTCGTTGACGTTCGAAGATTGCCGGTAAACGGCCGAATTCACAATCAGCCGGTGAATGTGTTTCAGGCTCCAGCCGTTGTCCATCAGTTCGACGGCCAGCCAGTCCAGCAGTTCCGGATGCGACGGCGGTTCCGACTGCGAACCGAGATCTTCCGGAGTGGTTACCAGGCCCTGGCCGAAGTACGACTGCCAGATGCGATTCACGATCGCTCGCGCGGTCGTGGGTCGATCGCGGTCCGCGAGCCAGCGAGCGAAGTCCAGCCGATCCGGCGCGGGAGAATTCTGCATTTCGCCCAAAAACACGGGAACCCCGGGGCCGACGGCTTCGGCAGGTTTCAGAAAGTCGCCGCGAGTCAGCACGTAGGACTTCCGCGGCTTGTCCATCGCGGATGCAACCAATTGAGAATCGCCGCCCGGATGCTGCTTCCAGAGTTCCTCGATCGTCGCGTTGTATTCGGCGAATTCCGGCACGGTGGCTCGCCACGCGCTGAAGATCGCGGCCTGCTGTTCGGAGCTTTGGGAGGGCGAAGCTCCTGCTGAGCCGCCTGAGCCGAGCGACTCCCTTGGTTCCAGCGGCTCGGCGGGAATCTCGCCCTCCCTGGCGGCAAACGCGTCGATCGCGCGAATCGAAAACAGCGGATCGGCTGTCGGGTTCGGCGATGTGGTGACGGAGAAGCGGTATCGGCCGAGCAGATTGTTTTGGTTGTCGTCGGAGTTCCAGCCGCCGTGGTTCATGCCCAGCGTGAACGAAATAACGGCGTCTCCGTCGATGTCGATCGGATGTTCCGGGACGAACACAGCGTTCCGGTTGACGTTGCGTCGACCGGGTCCGTTGTCGGTGGTCCACGCGGTCTTGTTGTCGCTGTCGATCGCAAATTCGATCGGGCCGGTGATGCGGTCGTCCTTAGAAGCATCCTTTTGCAGATACGGAGCCGTCAGGTCGGCCTTTTCCGGGTTGACGTCGGCGGTTGCCGACACCCATTTCAATGTTTGCTTCTGATCCGGCTGATCGGCGGGAGCGACACTGACGGAAAATTCCGTAAGGGCACCTGTGCCGTGGATCGATCGGCCCGGTCCGTTGTGCGGAAGCTGGCCGTGAGTCAGCAGTTCCAGCCGAATTCCGGTAACGCCTTTCAGCTTCGCCACCGCGCCGAAGGTTGGGGACGTATACGTCGGAGCATAGCTTTCGCCGACGAATGACCCATCGCCCAATGGTCGGAACTTCTGGCCGTCGAACGGGATGTCGGTCGGTGTGATGACGGTCCATTCGGGCTGGCTGTCCTGAATGGATTTTTCCCAGGCCGACATTCGTTCGCGCCAGTCCGGGGTCTTCTGTTTGATTTCCTCTTCGATGGCTGCGATCGCGTTCAGCACGTTCTGGCGCTGCTGTCGGGCTTCGGGCGTATAGACGGTCAGCGTGGCTTCGTTGAAGTCGTTCAGCGCGGCGAACATCTGGTAGTACTCACGCTGCGTCAGCGGATCGTACTTGTGCGAATGGCACTGACCGCACTGCGTCGTGATGCCCAGAATCGCTTTTCCGATGGCGTCGATGCGGTCAAACATGCCTTCGACACGAAACTGTTCCGGGTCCGCTCCGCCTTCTTCGTTGACCATCGAATTGCG
Source organism: Planctomycetaceae bacterium (assembly GCA_041398785.1). Lineage (NCBI taxonomy): Bacteria > Pseudomonadati > Planctomycetota > Planctomycetia > Planctomycetales > Planctomycetaceae > Planctomycetaceae bacterium. The sequence continues at coordinate 76,277 of JAWKUA010000019.1, forward strand.
CAGGAAACCGGTGGCCACGTGATCGGCCTGAGTCGCATTCGGCAGCAGGTCTCCGGCGATCTGCCGGATGATGAACTGATCGTACGGCGTGTCCTCGTTCATCGCGCTGATGACCCAGTCGCGGTAGAACCAGACGTCTCGCTGTTTGTCCTTTTCGTAGCCGTCGGAGTCCGCGTAGCGAGCGGCGTCCAGCCACCAGCGAGCCCAGCGTTCGCCGAAGTGTGGCGATTTCAGCAGCCGCTCGACGAGTTGGTCGTACGCGTCGGTGCGACTGTCGTTCACGAATTTTTCGACTTCTTCCGGCGACGGCGGCAGGCCCAGCAGATCGAGAGACAGCCGGCGAATCAGCGTTCGCCGGTCAGCCGCCGGGCTCTGTTTCAATTGCTGGTCATTCAGTTTCGCCAGCACGAATGCGTCGATTGGATTTCGGACCCAGCCGGCATCTTGAGCAGCAGGCAGATTCGGCCGAGCTGGTGAAACGAAGGCCCAGTGAGCGGAGTAGTCGGCGCCTTGTTCGATCCAGCGTCGCAGCAGATCGGCTTCTTTTGCGGTGATCTCTTTGTCGCTCGAAGGCGGAGGCATCTGCAGGTCGGGATCCTTCGACATGACGCGATCAAGAAGCGTGCTTTCATCGGGTTTCCCCGGAGCAATCACCTGCATCGTATCGACGGCGCTGGCTCGCTGGTCGAGCCGCAGATCAGCCTTGCGATCTTCCTCAGCGGGTCCGTGGCAGACGAAACACTTGTCGGAAAGTATCGGCCGGATATCGCGGTTGAAGTCAATGGAGTCGTTCGCGAACAGCGCGGCAGGCGAACAACAGAGCGATACAACAACCGCAGCGAAACGCAGAAGAATTCGCGGCACCGTGGCAGCCTTCATGTTCTGGAACAGTCGTGGCGGTGACGACGTTTTCGCCGTGAAACATTCGCCGTCGAAGGCTGTTCATTATTCCGTGTTGCAGGTCCACGTCAACGATCGACATCGGGCTTCAGAAGTGCGCTGTCGTCGGTCCGAGCCATTTCCGGCGAAGGTTCCTGCTGCCATGCGTTCCAGTAGACGCGAAATCGTTTTGACATCTGTTTTGGCTTCTCGCCGAACAGACGCCGTCCGACGCTGAACGCATTCCGGCACAGTTCCGTGTGCCGTTGCTGAATGAGTTTCCGCAGCGGCTTCCGATCGGCGGCTTCACATAGGTGTTTCGAATTCTGCCGCAGGATTTGCCGCAGAAGCGACAGGTCATGGAGTCGACCGAGATCCTCCGCGAGCTTGCCGGCAATCAGGCAGCGATGTTCCATTTCCTCCGGCCAGATCGGAGTCAGAATGCGGGAATGATACCAGTGGTCTTTGACGCATTTTCTCCATTCGTGCAGGTTGTCTTCCGACGCGTCAGAACGGGCGGACTTCATCGTGACGCGGCACCGCTGGTAAGTGAATCGCAGGCCCGTGGAAATCGTCTTCCAGCCTCGATCCGGAATCTTCCATGACGTGACGCGCCGGCGACCGGCCTGCATGCGCCGGCGAAATTCCCGCAGCGGTTGTTCCGCATCAAACGGCGTTCGGCAAGCATGATGGTTCAGTTCGATGAATCGTTCCCGAATCCTGACCAACAGTTCTTCGCCAGCTTGACCGCGATGATGTTCGGCCAGTTCCGCCAGGCATTCGAGCGATGAATCGGCATTGCGAATCTCCGACAACAGACGTGCGGTGTCCCGGTACCAGAGATTCTCACGGCGATAGGTGCCTTGAAACGCCGGCCGTACCAGACGGATCAGCCCGCGGATCATCTTGCAATGCTTGCGAACCTGATGCACCGTCTCGACGCGGTCGTCGCCCTCGCAGTCTATTGCTTTGATGGCGCGGTCGATCTGATCCTTCGCGATCCGGCGAACGGCATGAGGCACAGTTTCGTGTCTGCGGATGCGGAAGGACATGGGAAGGGACCGACGTTGTCTTGATGTGTTTGAATCGAGGTTCCTGTCGCCGGCGCGGGAATTCGTTCCGCGTCGTCAGCCATGAGCCAGCGGTGCGGCGCATGCACGCGGCATCGGCGACGATCCGGGGTGCTGGCTTCGTTCGACAGCACCATTCTATCGCCGTCGCGGTTCGCGCGGACAGGGCGCCGAAAAGTGCAGGCGGTCAGGCGGCGTCCGAATTGTGCAGAAAGACGTCGCGTGACGGGAACGGGATCGTGAATCCTCGTTCGTCAAAGCCCAGCTTGATGCGTTCCGTCAGGTCGAATTTCGTGGCCCAGAAATCCGCGCTGGCCACCCACGGACGCACGACGAAATTGACGCTGCTGTCGCCGAGTTCCGACACAGCTACCACCGGTTTTGGGTCCTGCAGGACTCGCGAATCTGACGTGATTGTTTCCAGCAGAAACTGTTTCACGGCCGGCAGGTCGTCGTTGTAACCGCAGCCGATCACCAGATCGATGCGGCGTCGTTTTTCGGCCGAGAAATTCTGAATCGTGTTGCCCGTGATATTGCCGTTCGGAATGATGACTCGAACATTGTTGGGAGTCAGCAGGACGGTGTGAAAGATGTGAATTTCCGTCACCGTCCCGCCGGCACCGGAGACCTCAACATAGTCACCGACCTTGAACGGCTTGAACATCACCAGCATCGCTCCGGCCGCAAGGTTGCCAAGCGATCCCTGCATCGCCATCCCGACGGCGAATCCGGCGGCTGCCAGTACTGCGCTCAGCGACGTCGTGTTGACGCCCAGTTGCCCGAGTGCCGCGATGCAGACCGCCGTCAGCAGCAGCATGTAAATCAGATTGCTCAGAAAACTCAGCAGCGTTGCATCCGTCCCGGCGCGCCGGGCTGCCCGCACGGCGACGCTAGTGACGAATCTGGCGACCCATCGGCCAATCAGCAAAATGGCCAGCGCCGCGACGATCTTCGGTCCCCACGTCTGCGCGAAACCCAGCACCGCTTCCGGCGTAACGCGGTCCTTCACGTCGGCCCAAAGCGAATCCAGAAAACCATCGGTCACCGCGTCACCCGATTCGCCCTGAGCCTGCGGAACAGCCTGGAACGCGAACGCCACAACGTCAGAAACCGTCACTTCCGAAACCTCCTTGTCCGGGACTTTTTGCCGAATCTACGGCATTCAGAATTTTGCGTAAACAGGAATGCGGGTTCGCTGCGCAAACGATCACGTATCGACGGAAATCCGCGGGTTTCGTACAGTTCCGCTGCAATTCAGGGACCCGCGGACGCGATTACGCTGGTCCGCGACGCATCGGAAAGGATTCGAAATCGTGGTTGTACGAAACACAGTTTTTCTCCGTTTGTGCGTTCTGCTGCCGGTCATTGCTGCCGCAGTGTTGCTTCCTTTGTCAACGGTGAACGGGCAGGAAACGTCCCGCGTCGCCGCCGCCGGCGAACTGACCGACAGAGCGGACACCGCGGACGATGCGAAAGCGAACGCTGCGAAAGACGGAGCCACCGTGAGTCCGTTCGCGGTGGTCGTTGATCCGGAACGCATCACCGCTTTCGACTACACGATGTCCATCTCCGGCCAGTTGCTGACTCCAACGGAATCCGGACTGCAGAAGTGGAAGCTGGAATCATCGGGTGACTTCGGTTTCCTGCAGCGGCAGCGAAATACGGAACTCAGCGGCCCACTGTCCCTGGACGCCGTCCGTCGATTCAGCGACGCGGAAGTCGTCATGAACGTTGGTGACGAGCACCGCACGGTGACTCAGCTTCCGGCGTCGCTGCAGACGATTCGCTGTACGGGTGCCGACACGGGGATCGTGTACACGTCGGCTTCGTCGACGCGAGGCCGGAACATGCCGCTGACTCGAAAGCACCTGGACCTGCTGCAGATGCCGGGAGATCCGCTGGTCTGCAGCGGTTTGATGCCGACCGGCGACGTGAAGGAAGGTGAAAAATGGAACACCGGTTCGTGGGTGATGCCGCTGCTGACCGGACTCGAAGCGGTCATCGAACAAAGCGTGACCTGCGAAATGGAATCGCTCAAAGACGATACAGCGAGCGTCACGTTTGAGGGCTCTGCCAGCGGTGCCGTTGTGGGTTCTGCGTCGAAGATCAATGTGAGCGGCAAGCTGACGTTCGATCGCAGGACGGGACTGATCACGTCGTACGCGGCGACTCACGTGGAAGAACGGTCGGCCGGGCCGATCAGTCCGGGGCTGCAGGTGACCGTCGACGTCAACTGGACTCAACGTGTCGCGGAATCACCAGCGGACGAGCCGTCTGCGGACGAAACTCCGGCCGACACGGAACTGGCCGCGGACTTCGGTGATTCTGAACCAACGCCCGCGGAACTGTCGCTGCAGATCCAGACACCGTGGAAGCTGCAGTTCCAGCATTCGCGGGAATGGCACGTTTTCAATCAAACCTCCACGCTGCTTCTGCTGCGTCAGATTCGAAATGGCAATCTGATTGCTCAGTGCAATTTGTCACCGGGAGTCAGCGTCGCTCCGGGGCAGGCGGCCGATGATCGGCAGTTCGCGACGGACGTTTCGCAGGCCCTGTCGTCGCGTGACGGTCAGATTGTGGACCAGTCCACGGTTCGCGATGATGCCGCCTGGCGAATCCGGCAGGTGCGCGCGATCGGGAAAGCCAGCGATCAGACGATCAATTACGACTATTACCTGTGCTCCGCGAAAACGGGCGAACAGTTTTCGTTCGTGTTTTCGTATTCGGACGCGGACGCCGAAGCGTTTGGCGATGAAGGCAGCCGAATCCTGGAGACTCTGGCGCTGCTGCGCCGCCGACCGGCGCTGCCGTTTCGATGAACGGAACGAAGATGGCGCGATTGCAGCTTCGTGGCGAGCCTCGGCATGTCTGGAAGTCTGCTCGTGCGGGAAAGCGGTCGCATCTTGAGGAATCGGCGTCGCCGACGGTGGCAGCCTGGTGTCGCATGAGTACGATTCCCGCCTGAACCCGGAACCGCCGATGCGTAAATGCGGTCTCGGAAACTGCCTTCAAACCGGAGTGACGCAACGTGGGGGAATCAGTTGTACTGGCATACAGCGGCGGGCTGGACACATCGGTCCTGGTCGGCTGGCTGCAGGACGAAGGCTATGACGTGCATTGTCTGTACGTTGATCTCGGCCAGCCGTGCGAAGATCGTCCGGCGATCCTGAAAAAGGCGCTGGACATCGGAGCGAAGTCGTCGGAACTCGTCGATGCGCGGGAAGAAATGTGCCGCGATATCGCGTTTCCCGTGCTGCAGTGGCAGGCTCGGTACGAAGGCATCTATCTTCTGGGAACCTCCATCGCGCGCCCGCTGATCGCGAAGGTTTGTCTGCAAAGAGCTCGTGAAGTGGGAGCCGTCGCGTTTGCTCACGGCGCTACCGGCAAGGGAAATGACCAGTGCCGGTTTCAGTTGGCGGCGGAGGCTCTTGACCCCAAAGTGAAAATCATCGCTCCGTGGCGGATTGAGCGATTTCGCGAACAGTTTCCTGGTCGCGCCGAAATGCTGGACTATTGCGAGCAGAAGAAGATTCCCGTCAAGGCAACCGCGCGAAAGCCCTATTCCAGCGACGAAAACTGCCTGCACATCAGCTACGAGGCCGGTGACCTGGAAGACCCAACCGTCGACGGCGAAACCGTGATCGATTTCGGAATGACTGTCTCCGCGAAGGAAGCGCCGGATTCCGAGGAGGTCGTGAAAATCGGCTTCGAAGCTGGTGTTCCAATCAGCGTCAACGGCCGGAAGCTCTCGCCGGCGGCCATCGTCGCGGAACTGAACACGATCGGCGGACGCAACGGCTGCGGTCGGATCGACATTGTCGAAAACCGTTTCGTCGGAATGAAGAGCCGCGGTGTCTATGAAGCACCGGGAATGACGCTGCTGTATGCCGCTCATCAGGCGATGGAACAACTGACGCTGGACCGCGACCTGACTCACCTGCGCGATCAGCTCAGCCCGGTCGTCGCGGAAATGGTGTATTACGGATTCTGGTACTGTGCAAAGATGGACGCCCTGCTGGCCTTCATCCGCGAAGCCGAAAAGCCGGTCACCGGCGAAGTCACGCTGACGCTGTACAAGGGCAATATTCGTGTCAGCAGCCGCACGTCGCCGAACAGCCTGTACAACGCGGAAATCGCCAGCATGGAAAAAGGCGGCAGCTACAATCAGACGGACGCCGAAGGTTTTCTGCGGATCATGGGCCTGCCGGGGCGGGTTCAGGGATCGGTCAGGCCAAGGGAGTATTGATCACGGAATGTCGCCGGAGGATACGCGCCCGTATCCTGCCGCGGTTAAAAAAGCTGTTTGTTGCGACATCTTGATCGTGAGCAGCGTGATCCACTGCGTTCGTCGGAGTTGATTGCACCCTGGAACATGCCCGTCCGGTACGCTCACCGCGTCGAGGGGCTGCCGGTCAAACGCATATCGAGACTTCTTTCATGACCCCCTTCGAATCCGCCTGCCACTACTTCGAAACGGCGGCAGCCATCATGGATCTTTCGCCCAACATGCGAAAGCTGCTGCGGACTCCCGAGCGGGAAGTGAAGGTCCAGGTCGCCATGAAGCTGGACAACGGTGAGATCGCTACCTTTGTCGGCTATCGAATCCAGCACAACAGTGCTCGCGGGCCGATGAAGGGAGGCCTGCGGTATCACCACGAAGTCGACGCCGACGAAGTGCTGGCTCTGGCTTCGCTGATGACATGGAAAACAGCCGTCGCCGCGCTGCCGTTTGGCGGTGCCAAGGGCGGTATCGCCGTCAATCCGAAGGATCTGAGCCCGCATGAGCTTGAACAGATTACCCGCCGATTCACCGACGAGATTCAGGACATCATTGGTCCGGACAAGGACATTCCCGCTCCCGACATGGGCACCAATGCTCAGGTAATGGCGTGGATTGTGAATCAGTACGAAAAGTTTCACGGCTTCAATCCGGCGTGTGTCACCGGCAAGCCTCTGGAACTTCACGGCGCTGATGGTCGGGAAGAAGCCACCGGTCGAGGCGTGGGCCTGCTGACGGAAGCCCTGCTTTCAAAAGCCGGACGGTCACTGCAAGACGTGACCGTGGCGATTCAGGGATTCGGCAACGTCGGATCTTTCGCCGCGTCGTACATTCACGAACACGGCGGAAAGGTGGTTGCAATTTCGGATGTCAGCGGAGCCAGGTTCGATGCGAACGGAATCGATATTCCGGCGGCGCTGGCTCATGTGAGAGAACACCGTTCACTGGAAACGTTCGATGCGGAGTCCCGAATTTCAAACGCCGAATTGCTGACACTGGATGCGGACGTGCTGATTCCCGCGGCTCTGGGAGGAGTCCTGACGGCTGAGAATGCTCACGATGTTCGCGCGAAGTTCATCATCGAAGCCGCCAATGGCCCTGTGACTCCCGAAGCCGATGAAATCCTGAAGGATCGGGACATTGTGATCCTGCCCGATATTCTGGCGAACGCAGGCGGCGTCACGGTCAGCTATTTCGAATGGGTACAGAATCAGCAATACTTCAAATGGGATCTGGAACGCACGCGACAGGAACTTCACAAGACACTGACCGGCAGTTTCGACAAGATGTGGCAGATCGCTCTCGATAAACATATTCCGCTGCGAACCGCCGCCTATCTGATGGGAATCGGCCGAGTCGGGCGGGCGACGGTTCTGGCCGGGATCTGAGGCGCAAACGATGGGCATGACGATTGAAAAACTTTCGCCGTTTCACATCTTCTCCGGTCTGGAACGAGACGATGCTCAGGCCATCTGCAGCGCATTCAAGACGGATACCTACGATCCCGGTGAAGACGTTCTGCACGAAGGAGCATCCATTCCGGCGCTGTGGATCATCCTGTCCGGCGAGTGTGAAGTCTTTCGATCGTGTCCGAAAAACGGCACGTATCGACTTGCGGAACTGAAGGCCGGCGACGTCTTCGGAGAAATGTCGTTCTTCCATCCCGCTCCGCATTCCGCCACCGTTCGGGCAGTCACACCGCTGACGGTTGGCTGCTACGGCAGAAGCGATTTTCTGAAACTGGCCGAACAGAGTCCACAGGCCGCGTTTCGTGTTTCTTCAAACGTCGCCGCGGTGCTGTCGGAACGACTGCGAAGCATGGACAACTGGATTTGCGAACTGATGAGCCATCCGGATGCCGGTCACCGCCGGGACGAATGGCAGACGTTTCGGTCTGCGGTTTACTCGAATTGGGACTTCTAACAGCCGATGTTTCTGAAATGACGACTCAGTCGATGGCGAAGGCAACCGATCTCAACACGTATGCTCGCGATGTCGCCGAGCGGTCGCGCGCGGCGGCGCGGGAACTTGCCGTCGTGACCGGTGAACAAAAGCTGCGATGGCTGAAACGATGTGCCGAGCAACTCGTCACGCGGTCCGGCGACATCCTTGCAGCAAACGCGCAGGACCTGGTGGCCGGCGAACAGAAGGGGCTCAGTTCCGCGATGATCGACCGGCTGCGGCTGACCGATGACCGGTTGAAAAGTCTCGCTCAGGCGGTGCTGGGAATCGGAAGCCTGCCTGATCCGGTCGGTGAAGTCATCGAAAGCAGCAAGCGTCCCAATGGTCTGCTGATTACCAAAGTACGAGTTCCGCTGGGAGTCGTGTTCTTCATCTACGAATCCCGTCCGAATGTCACCGTCGATGCCGCTGCGCTGTGCGTCAAAAGCGGCAATGCCGTGATTCTGCGAGGCGGCAGCGAGGCACATCACAGCAATCGAGCGCTGTTTCAGATTCTGCACGACTCGCTGACTGCGGAAGGAATGCCGGCCGACGCCGTCCAGCTCGTGGAAACCACCGATCGCGCGGCTGTGGGTTCCTTTCTGAAACTCGGAAGTCTGATCGACGTCACGATTCCCCGCGGCGGGCGGTCACTCATCGAACGTGTCGCCCGTGAAGCGACCATGCCCGTGATCAAGCACTTCGACGGGATCTGTCATGTCTTTATTGATGCTTCCGCCGATCCGGAAATGGCCGTGAACATTACCGTCAACAGCAAGTGTCAGCGGCCCGGTGTCTGCAATGCTGCCGAAACGCTGCTGATTCACCGGGACGCGGCACCAGCGATCTGGCCGAAACTTGCCAGCGAACTGAAGCAGCACGGCGTGGAATTGCGCTGTTGCTCCGAAAGTGCCGCGATGGTGGACGGCTGCCGGGCGGCGACCGAAGATGACTACGGCACCGAATTCCTGGACCTGATTCTTGCTGTAAAGATCGTGAATTCCGTTGCTGAGGCGGTCGAGCACATTCGAAAGTTCGGTTCCGGGCACACCGACGCCATTGTGACAAATGACCTGCGGTCCGCGGAGTCCTTCCAAAGCCGCGTCGATTCGTCAGCGGTGGTGATCAATGCCAGCACACGGTTTAATGACGGCGGCGAGTTCGGGCTGGGGGCGGAAATCGGAATCAGTACCGATCGATTTCATGCCCGCGGACCCTGCGGATTGCGGGAAATCACGAGCTACAAGTACGTCGTCCACGGTTCCGGACAGGTTCGGTCATGATTCGCGGCCGCGAGTGCTGCAAATTTTGTCGATCGGTGACGACCCACTGGACTTCTGAATTCGCAAACCACTATACTCCGCCGCTTGATTTTTCAGAGAATGCACAGTTGTGCAGGTGCTGACAGCGTCAGCGCTGGCAGGCAACGTAGTTTCCGTCGCAGCGGGATCAGGTCCCGGATCGAGTGCAAAGAATGCCAAAGCAGAAAACACACAAGGGAATGAAGCGCCGCTTCAAGATCACGGCGTCCGGCAAGGCTAAACACCGCAGTGCGTTTCGAGGTCACCTGCTGAGTGGAAAAAGCGCCAAGCGGAAGCGTCATCTGCGGAATCACGGGATCGTCGACGGACAGGACGCGAAGAATATCATCGAAGCCCTGCGTCCCAGCCTGTAGGCCAACTAAATTCCGCGTGAATTTGCCGCGTGTGTTCCCTTTGCCGGTCGTTCTGTGGGCTGACTGGCGGCGACCGTTGAAATGGGGCCACACGTCGTTTGTCAGTGAAGTCATTGTGAGAGATTGAAGTCATGCGTGTCACCACGGGAAAAGCCCGGCGTCGTTCCAAGAAGCGGCTGTTTAAGGAAGCCCGCGGCAATGTGGGCGGCCGTAGCAAATTGCTGCGGACGGTTAAGGAAACAATCCTGCGGTCTCGCGCCTTCGCGTATCGGGATCGCCGGGTGCGCAAACGCGACTTCAGACGCCTGTGGATTACCAGACTTTCCGCGGCATGCGCCGAGCGGGGGATTTCCTATTCGCGGTTCATCCACGCTCTTGAAGCGGCAAACATCCGTCTGAACCGGAAATCTCTCAGTGAACTGGCGATCTCTGACCCGAAGGTGTTTGACGAAATCGTCAACGCCGTAAAGTCGGCGAAGGCCGCCGCCTGACGTTTCATGGCAACCAGATTCAATTCGGGCGAGCGCCTTTGCTTGAGGCTCTCGCCTTTTTTGTTGACGCACTCAGTTCACGATTCAAGATCGAACGTCGCTGCCTACTCGGACCGAATCAGAAATGGACATCCTGAAAGCCTTCGAAGATTACCAGGCCGCGGCACTGGCCGCGATTTCCACGGCATCGACGGCTGAACAACTTGAGGCGGTACGGATTGAGTTTCTCGGCCAGAAAAAGGGGAAACTGCGGGATTTACAGGGACTTGTTGGCAAGGCTTCGAAGGAGGAGAAGCCTGTAGTCGGCAAGCGTTTCAACGAAGTTCGGTCTGTCGTGACCGCAGCGCTGGATGAAGCGGTTGGCAGAGTTCAGGCCGGCGTGCAGACATCGGCGGCGGGGTTTGACGTCACTTTGCCGGGGTCGCATCCACGCCTGGCAGCGCTGCATCCGGTGACAAGGACGATTCAGCACTTTCGCGAGTTGATGGGGCGATTTGGATTCGAAGTCGTTGAGGGGCCGGAGATCGAAGACGAACGCCATAACTTCGAAGCGCTGAACATTCCCGAAGATCATCCCGCCCGCGATTCCCTGGACAACTTCTATATTGCCACCGCCGGCCTGACAGCGGGTGGTCCCGTGCTGTTGCGCAGCCAGACGTCCACCGTGCAGATTCGGACGATGGAAAACGTTAAGCCACCCATCCGTATCGTGTCGCTGGGACGCGTGTACCGTCCGGATACGATTGATGCCACGCATTCGTGTATGTTCCACCAGATGGAAGGCCTGATGGTGGATACAAACGTCACGATGGCGCAGTTGAAAACGGTGCTCAGCCTTTTTGCTCGGTCGTTTCTGGGGCCCGACGTCCAGATTCGCTTCCGGCCATCGTTCTTTCCGTTCACCGAACCTTCTGTCGAGGTGGACATGAAGTGGGGCGATACCTGGATGGAAATCGGCGGTGCCGGAATGGTCGATCCCAACGTCTTTCGAGCGGTGGGTTACGATCCGGAAGCCGTCACCGGGTTCGCGTTCGGTCTTGGAATCGAGCGATTCTGCATGCGGTATTTCGAAGTCGACGACATTCGCCGATTCTACGAAAACGACATTCGATTCCTGCAGCAGTTCTAGAACGAACGGCCCGTGCCCGGCGCAGACGATTGGCGGGCGTTCGGTGAGCCGAACTGATCAGAGCTGCAGCGCGCCTTCACAGAACCGGCAGGCAACTTTCTGTCCGACGTATTTCAATGCAGCCCGAATCTCTTCGCTGCAGTGTGGACAACTGCCGTAAACCGCCTGCTGTGAGACGGAAGTGTCGTAAAGAAACGGATGGTGACAATGCCGGCACTGTACATTTGCGCCCAGGTATTTCTTGTTGATGCGCAGTTCTTCGGAACATCCCGGACAGGAAATGTAATGTCCACGGATGTCGACCGGCTTGATGTGGCGAATTTCCGGCAAAGGGATAAACTCCGGGATCTGAATGCTGTCTTCAGACAACTCCGCATTCAACAGGAAGCGGCAAGTCTGACAATGGACAACGTTGGCGGGCATGTCGTCACCGCATTTCGGACACGGTCCTCCCGGCCACGCACCGTGTACGCCGCGAATCGCATCTGACATGACCGATGTGCCTGTCCTTTCAGGAATTCTTGTGCTCATGTTCAACACTGCATCAATGCGACGCTACCATGTTGCGAATTGCAACAGTCGACCTTCAAAATGCGTCGTCGGCAGGTCGCTGGTGGCGTCAGGGTTTTTGACCAGGGGCGTCAGGCTTCTGCGCGCCTAAGACGGATCGCAAGTTGCGCAGCGGTACCTGCAGCCCTGAAGATACTAATACGAATGAACGAAACACGTTGAACGGAATCCCGGGAGTGCGGCATTTTTGCTCAGGAAATCCGGTACGATTGACGTTTTTGCCGCCCGGACTTCTGACAGAATGACGTCGGCACGTGCGACCAAATTCGGGAATTCCCAGCGATTTATGGGTTGCTCGCTCCGCCGGCAGTAATGAACGACCGATCGGTGGCGAATTCTGCTGCACAAAATGTACCATTTTGCGCGAATGGCTGGGTTCTGCCCTATTCTGGATTGCCTGAAAGTCCAATGCCTGATGAACTCGATTTCGCTGGCGATCCGCCATCCAGTGACGGACTCGCCGGCAACGGAGAGCCACCAGCAGCGTTCCTGCTGAGTTGGGACGGCAGCGCATGGCGAGACGTCGTGCGTTTGCGGCAGGGGCACGTTGTCACGATCGGACGATCCGAAACGAACAAAATTGTGCTGCACGACGAAGCGTGCAGTCGCAATCACTGCGAAGTGTTTTACTCCGAAGGGCGATGGACGCTTCGGGATCTGCAAAGTCGAAACGGAACCATCGTTGGCAGCGTTGGAGTCTCCGGCGACGTGACGCTGACGTCCGGCGACATTGTCAGTATCGGGCTGTGCCGGTTGGCGTTCACTACAAACCTGGAACGCCCTCCCGCGCCGCCGCCAATGGATCCTCTGGGAGACCGGGAAACCGCAACGTTCCACGACAGCGCTGCGGAGGATGACGAGCCGGCGATTTTGCATCGCAGCGCTGCCCCTGGATTCCTTGCACGCAACCGGGATTCCAGCGTTGACGTTGCCCGTGGTTCCAGCGTCGGACTGGCGAAGCTGTACCAATTGGGACTGGAAATGGGAGCTGCCCGCAGTCGACGGCAGTTGACCGAGGTCGTTCTCAAAAGCCTTGCCCGTGAAACCGTGGCTGATATCTCCGCCGTGCTGCTTGTCCCGGCGGGTGGCCCGGATCATCCGGTCCCTTCTGACCTGCAGGTCATCGCGTATGACAGCGTCAAAGACCTTCCGTATCGGCGCGTATCTGACAATCTATCGCGAATCGTACTTTCCAGCCGTGAAGCGATTCTTGCCCGCGACGTGAAAGGGAACACTCAGCTTGCGGTCTTTGACAGCCTGGGAGAAATGCGGGCCGTCAGCGTGATCTGTGCCCCGATTCACTGCGACGACAAGGTGCGCGGACTCGTTCATCTGTATGCGACCAATCCGGACAACGCTCTGGATGAAAACGACCTGGATTTCACGATGGCTGTCGCTCGCCAATTGGCGATCGCGCTGGACTTTGTGACGGAACGAGACACGCTGAAATCGGGTCTGGACCAGGTTCGCAACGAAAACAAATCGCTGCGCCGGCAGCTTGAGCACGAGCAGAAGCTGATTGGTGAAAGCTCCGCGATGCGGGGCCTTCGGGAAAGGCTGGGACTGATTGCGGAGACCGACGCCGCTGTGCTGATCCGTGGTGAAAGTGGCTGCGGAAAGGAACTAATTGCCCGGACGATTCATCTCAGCAGTCCTCGAAGAGACGGTCCATTCGTCTGCCTGAACTGCGCGGCGCTGAACGAATCGCTGCTGGAAAGTGAGCTGTTCGGTCACGAAAAGGGTTCATTTACGGGTGCCACGGAACGGAAAATCGGCCGCTTTGAACAGGCCCACCAGGGAACGCTGTTCCTGGATGAAGTGGGCGAGATGAGTCCGGCGATTCAGGCGAAGTTTCTGCGAGTGCTGGAAGGGCATCCGTTTGAACGAATCGGCGGGCGCAAACCGATCGAAGTGGATGTCCGAATCCTGGCAGCCACGAACCGGAACCTGGAAGAAGCTGTCGAAGACGGCGATTTTCGCAAGGACCTGTATTTTCGACTGCACGTCGCGGAGCTGGTGGCCACGCCCCTTCGTGAGCGGCGCGACGACATACCGATGCTGGCGCAGTTCTTTCTGGAACGTTTCGTCGATAAGACGGGCCGCATGATTACCGGTTTCACCGACGAAGCGATGCAGCTGCTGACGGAGTACTCCTGGCCGGGCAACGTCCGCGAGCTTCAGAACACGATCGAACGGACGGTGATTCTGTGTTCCAACGAGGTTGTCCGGCGAAGCGACGTCCAGCTTTCACCGCTTGCCGGGAGACTTTCGGTCAGCGAACCCGCTCGACCGACGTCTGAGGAATACGAGGAGTTGTCGCTGGCGGACATCGAGCGTGATCACATCCTGACAACGCTCGATCACACCGATTGGAACAAGTCCCGCGCTGCTCAAATCCTTGGCATTGAACGTTCGACACTCGATCGAAAACTCAAGCGCTATCACGTGTCAAGACCGGACTGAAGAATCGAGCCCCGACCCTGGAATCGGCAATCTTCCGCTTGCTGCGAGACACTGTTTTTTCCTGAAGAACGGGTCATTTGGCACGCAATTCTCGCAGCGGTATTTCCTTTGGAATCGCTTTTCAGGATTGTCCTTTTTTGTTGACATTTCGACGCGCCAATCAAAAAATCAGGGCTCGAACGGATTTGTGAATTTCGAGCGAGATTTTGCGAAGGCGGGCCGGTTGATTTCTCACCATGTGACGCCTCCTTCCAGTGTGTCTGGATGAGTTTGCTTGAGTTCAGCTTGCGGAGCCAACGGAGTGGACAGAAGTACGACTACACATCGTTTTGAGCACATTGGAGTCCATGAATGTCGTCATTCTACGCCGAGGTGGAAGGAAGCCTTGAGTCGCTTTCGGAAATTGAGGGCTACGAGTTTCTGAGCGACCTCGACGCCGGTTTCGAAGAAGAACTGAAGTCGCTGGGCGTCGATCCCGGTTCACCGACTGCTGCAAAGCCGGGTTCTGAAGAAAAGGTGATGATGCTGGCCGCTCGCTATGCCGCTGGTCTGCCGCTGTGGCATACTGATGACTGTTACGACCACGGACCCGGCAGTGTCGGAAATCTCTTTGTTGACAATTCCATCGTTGGAGATGGTGTTTCTGAGGAGGAAGAAGAGTTTGAGGTTGCGTAGTTGTCGGCTGTAACCTCATCCGCCAAGCGGGTGCTGCCAACTGCTGCGACTCTGAATTATCACTGAACCAACAAGAAACGGGTGCTGCTGAATCTTCGGCAGCACCCGTTTTTCATTACGCGACAGCCAAAGTCTGCGGCGGTATCGTTCAGAATTCGCGGCCTTCTTCTTCCATCCGCTCCTGCAGCTCGTCGCGTTCGTTTCGTGTGGTTTCCAGATCGAACATCAGATACTTCACGTCAAGTCGCAGTTGCGATAGGGCTTCCTGGACGAGGCCCAGGATTCGGCGACGTCGACGAACGGATTCAACGACTCGGTGATAGCACTGCAGCAGTGTTTCCCGCTCGACGTGATCCAGCGCGGCGATCAGCTCCCCGAGCTCAATCAGGTCGGGCGGTAATTCGTCCGCCTGAGAATCCTGGAAGCGCTTCCGATCACCCATGACTTGATCTCACGTCTGGCACCACTGCCTGGCACAACACATCTGGCGGAACACCGCGTAACATTCAACGCGACATGTTGCCGTCGGGACGCCCGGATCGACGCAGCGCCGGCTATTGCCGCGAATATCTACTTCAGTCAATTCTGTGCCGGGAATCGTCGCCTCACAAGGAAATAATGATACCTATCGGGTCGATTCTGACGGCTGGCCGGTCTGGACCGCCGATCTTGCCTGCGCTACGAGGACACTGCAGTTGCCCGCGAAAACCGGGATTCGTTCCGAGCGCGTGGTGGCGAAACGACCATGCTGAGCCCAACCTGCGATCGGAGCCGACCCGTTTCCTCGGTCGCCCTGAACGCTCCGAAGCAGCGACTGCACGGAGTCAGATTCACGATCGCGTCTTTCGGACGATTCCCTTCCCATCCGGAGAGCCCGAGTGAACGACATGCTCAGGATTTTCCGCCAAAATCCGCTGCGACGGGCAACCAGTGGACGTGTGCCGGCGGAGAGCCCGGCCTTCGCGCCGAATTACGGCACCGGCGGGACGAGTCGACAGGAAACCGTTCGCGACGGCTTACTTTTTGGTGCGTTTTTCGTGATTCCGCCCGGAACCGCATGACCTGAACCGTCGCCGCGGGCGTTCACGGAATGAAGCGATTTTCGAGCGTGATTTCGAGGTGTAAGAGATGAATCCAAGGATTGCCGAGATCTTCTTTGCGTCAGTCATGACAGCGGGCGTTCTGGTCTGGGCGATTTCACTTCGCAAAGCTGCAAACCTGGGGAAGCAGACACCGTCGCCGGACGACGATCCGTGGTCGCCGCTGAACGACATCAATGATCGCACGACGTCACCATCTGCCAACGTTGTAACCGGCGAACGAACGGTTTCCGGTCAGCCTGCCGGGGTATCGGACTCACTCGCGAGACTGATGATGACGTCGACGACGATGGGACCGTTTTCGTCGTCCTACGAGATCATCGATCGAACGTCGGAGCGGCTGCTGGTTCGACCGTCAGGTTCATCGATGGGAAACCGTTCGGCGGGTGTGAACTTCAGTGAAGCGGAATTCACCTTTGAACGGGTTGATCGGAACCTGGTTTCCGTCAGGTATCGGCTCGATTTCGATCGAATGGCCGCCAGACTTCGCAGGGCTACGCTTGCCATCATCCTGGGGCTGGGACTTCCGGTTCTGATTCTTGTCGGCAGCCTGATTTGGCATTTCGTAGTTCGCAGCGCCAATCCCGGTGTTCGCTGGCAGGTTCTTCAAACGCTGCAGATCGTCCACGTACTCTGGCCGCCGTTTCTGATGATGCAATCCTACAAATGGCGCCGTACCCACGCGACGACGTTTGTTTCAAATCTCCTGGCGTCTCTGGAACTGGCCGACGCCTGAATCTGCCACCGCAAACGGATGCCGCGATTTCAGTACGGTCTCTGTCTTCGTTGAAAGGCCCGCGATATCATCTGGTCCACCGCGCAATTAAACCTGCGGTTTGCCGACCGGCTTTCCTGAACTGCGACCCTGCATTCGTCCAATCCTGGTGACGTCTATGCTTCCGTTTCCCGCAGAACTGCATTTGCAGCGCCCGTCACGACGGGAACTGCTGCGTCTGGGAGCCGGCATCGGGGCGGTCAGTTCCCTTTCGATACTGCAGCGTGCCTGTGCCGACACCGCCCGGATGGCTGAACAGGCGATGTCGGCGGAGTCCGTTCGTTCTTGCATTGTTGTGTTTTACTACGGCGGTCCCAGCCACCTGGACACGTATGACATGAAGCTCGACGCGCCGGATTCGGTGCGCGGCGAGTTCTCCGCAATCGCCACGTCGGTCCCGGGACTCAGGATCAGCGAACACCTGCCGCACATGTCGCGAGTCATGCACAAGGTGGCGCTGGTTCGCAGCATGCATCACACCAACCGGCTTCATGATTCCGCATCGACGGAAACACATACGGGGCGTCAGGGACCGAAAGGGGATCGCGAAGAGTTCGCGCCGATCGAACAGTTCTATCCCTGCCACGGAGCGGTGCTGTCGATGCTGCGAAAGGGCGAACAGACGGATGTGACGCATGCTGTTCTGCCGTGGCAGTTCCACAACGTCGTGACGACGCCGTGCCAGGGAGGCGGCTTTCTGGGCCATCAATACGATCCGCTGCTGATCAACGGTGATTCCGCGAAGGTTCGCTATTCCATTGAAGCACTTCTGCGTCCGCCGGAATTGACGATGGATCGGATCGGTGTGCGTCGAAGACTGCTCAGTCATCTGGACGCTTCGCAGCGGGAGTTCGTTCCCGCTGCGTCGCTGGATGAGTTTCGGCGCAGGGCTCACGAACTGCTCGGGTCAGCCACGCTTCGCGACGCGCTGCAGATCGAAGACGAACCGGCTGCTGTTCGCGAGCGGTACGGCATGAAGGAACCGGAAGCCGGTGCCGGTGATGCCGCCGCTGCTCTGGCTCCCGCCAGAAACCTGCGGGGACAGAACCTGCTGCTGGCTCGACGACTTGTCGAAGCGGGAGTCCGGTTCGTGAATGTGCATGACTTTCGGCAACAGGGGCAGAACTGGGATTCTCACGCGCAGAATTTCCGCCAGCACAGCCGATATCTGCTGCCTCAGGCCGACCAGTCACTCGCGGCGCTGATTGAAGATCTGGATGATCGCGGTCTGCTGGATTCCACCCTTGTCGTTGCGCTGGGGGAATTTGGTCGCACGCCAAAGATCAATGAGAGTGCCGGCCGGGATCACTGGCCGGACTGTTACACAATTCTGCTGGCCGGCGGCGGCATTCGCGGCGGAGCGGTGTTTGGTTCAAGCGACAAGATCGGTGCCTACCCGGAGACCAATCCCGTGACTCCGGCCGACCTGGCGGCGACGATCTACTGGCGGTTCGGCATGAATCCGCGTCAGGAGATGCACGATCAAACCGGCCGGCCGCACCGACTGTCTGACGGCCAGCCAATTACCGAAATCTTTGGATGAATCGCCGCCGCCCGCATCGCGCGACGGCGACCAACGCTGGCGGCTTCCTTTCGAACGAACAGACGTCGGGCGATTCTTCGCTTCAGGCCATGCGCGCTGTTGTTTGTCCTGGCCGCAGCGGTCACTGATGCTTTTTCATACACTTCCTGCCACGAGCCTGATTGCCTCATTTATCCCGTTCGCGGTTTATACTGGCCGCGGCGGACGCCGATACTTTTCGCTCGTCTTACTCCCGCGAGCCCGAATGTCTCATTCTGCCCCGTTCGCGGTATAGATTCGCATCCGGAAAGTCGCTCGCCGGTTCTGAAACGCATTTGAGCAACCACGCTGGTGTCCCGACGAATTTGAAGGATTGCGGACCGTTCGCACGATCAGCAAAGTTCTTCACCACAGGTTTTCCAGCTTTCCTGTGTGAGCGTGCAGCAGCCGGCCGGGTCCTGTCCATTTCGGCGGTCGCTGCAGGATTCTGAGCCACACCAGGTGGCCTCGTGCCTGTCCTTCAAATGACACATGCTGCCCGAGTTCATCGTCGTCACAGACCGGGTCTGACTGCCAGTAGATCTGCGGCACTTCGTCGAAGATCTGCATCACCTGGACGATGTCGAGCTGAACCTGGCTTGGCAGAGTCGTACCGTCTTTGGCTCCGCCGACCACCTCTGTCATGGCAACAAAGATTGTGACTTCCCATTCGTCGCGAACGGGATCGTGAAAGAAATGGCAACCGACGGGAGCCTGGAAGGCATCGGACAGAATCCCGCGAGCTGCGTCATTGGCGAACCACCGCAGCCAGGTAGGCGGCCGCGTTTTGACATTCCCCGTCGATTCCATTTTTCAATGTCCTCAGTGTCACGCTGAGCAACGTATCGTGTGCAATGTGCGGGTACCTCCGACTGGCAGACGCGTGACAATCGGCGCGGTTCGAACTGAGTTCGGCGAAGTCAGAACTGCAATTGCCGCGCCGGAGCGGTTCGGACCGGAGCGAACCGGCAGTCGTGTCTTTCCCGTGCCGCCTGCCACGAGCCGAAACTTCCCGTTCGGTCCGCTCGCAGGAACTGACTGTCTGTGCGCCGAAGTCCGCTTCTGACGGATTGTTGCCGCGCAACAACGTTTCAGAATTGTGTCAGCTTCTGAACAATCTGTTACTCTGTTGTTCAGCCACCGAAACACCGGTGTTCCGGCCTGTTGAGTGAAAGGAACCCCAGTTGACAAAGCTTGCCCTGTTCCTGCTGCTTCTCGTGTCGCCGCTGGCTGGCAATGTCGCTGCCAGTGCCGACGACGAGATCCCTGTGCGTCAACGCGCAATGGATGTGCTGATTCTGAACGATGGTACGCGGCTGCTGGGAGTCCTGCCGTCCCGGGAAACCGGCGATGACGGGCAACTTCCCGACACCACGCGCCTACTGCTGCGAACGGCGTGGATGAAGGAACACGCTCCGCAGATTCTCGCAAACACTCAGCCAATACCTGCCGCCCTGGACGCAAATCTTCCGGCAGTCACCCTGGAGTCCCTGCTGTCACAGCATGTTGCAGAATTGCAACAACAACCCGACGCGTCTCCCGAACGCGTTGGTTTTCTGCAACAGCGTCTGGCGGAGCTGCAACGGCCGCCGGTCGATGCCAATACCGTCGAATCCAGGCTGCTGGTCCTGACGGTCTCCAACGACATTATTCGGCGCACGCTGCAGCAGACCGCCAACGTTCGACAACTGGGATTTCTGGGCATTGTCAATGACATGGAAAACGTCGAATCGCTGTCGCAGCGTGAAGTTAATCAGAAACTGCGACTGATTCCTGTGGCAAATCGGCTCCACGCGCTTCCGGATGACAATCATCAGTTCCCCGAAGAGCAATTTGAAAGACTTCTGGCTGCCGCCGACAGTCTGTTCGGAAAGACCTGCCGTCTGATTCGTTTCGAAGATGAATTCATTCCGGATCAGCCAGGCGACGACAGGGACCTGGCGGGACTGGCCATGAAGATGCTTTCAAAGCAGACACAGTCGCAGCTTCAGCAGTTGCTGGATGAAGCACTGAACGGAAAGACTCCGGCACAGCAGCCGCAGCAGGACGAAAGTACCTGGACATCCGAAGAACTGCCGGACGCCGCCCGAAAAATCGCGGAAGACCAGAATGCGGACATCGTTCAGGTGTCTCAAATGGCGCTGGGAATGACGGCGGGAGTCGCGACGGTGCGAGTGTGTCTGTTTCATCGCAACCGGTCGACAGGTGAATGGAAGTCGGCCGTGTGCGTTACGGAGACCGCGTTTGCCAAAGACGTCAGCGAAGAAGAAGCACAGCAACTGGTCGACAACCCGCAGCTCAAACCCATGTTGGCGCTGTTCGAAAAACTGGGAGCGTCCCCGGCCGACATTTCAAGGGCACTGTCGATGGGAGCCGTGGTGCGGATTGCTCAACAGAAGACGGAAACTTCATTGCAGGAGTTCATTCGAGCGGCTACGACGGTTGGAGCCGCAACTCCGGAAGTCGCCGCGCGACAGCTCACTTCGCTGCCGAAATAGGCGGACCTGTGCATTGAACACGTCGGCCCTTCGAACATCAGCGCCGGCAAGGACCGGAAGTCTTGTGGCGGCGCTAACGACCTTCGTTACATCAGCAGCGATTTTGAAAAACGCAGGACGACTGCGGCAACGAAAACGCGACCGAACACGATTCGCGGAATCGGCCGTTTCTTTATCTCCATGCACGGCAGACGCTGCCGGAGTCGACGTGCGTAGAGTGAACACCGAACGCCGCCAGGCGTGGATGTTTCCCGCGATGCGATTCAGCGAATGCCAGTCAGCGGTGCCGGAATCCGCGATGTTCAACGCTTCCTTGTCGTTCCGCAGCCCGTAGAATGCCGCAGTTTCAGCGTCCCTGTTCGCGCTGCATAAGGAATCGCGCTGTTGGCGTTTCTGTCCAAAGTCCATCTGTCCTGCTTTCTGCTGAGTTATCTGCTTGCCTTCGCGGGTGAGATCCTCCAGGTGCTGCGCGGACGTTCGCGGGCCGTAAGAATCGGACTTCTGCTGCTGGCCGCCGCTGGTCTGGTGGCACACACCGCCTACCTGGTGACTCGCAGCCGGCAGTCGGGACTACCGCCTTTGGTTGGCAGCAGTCATGACTGGCTGCTGGTGCTGGCGTGGCTGGGAGCCGTCATGTACCTGGCGATCGCCCTGACGCATGAAAAGTCGGCTCAGGGCCTGTTCCTACTGCCCGCGGTGCTGATCATGGTGGTGCTGGCAGTATTCGTTGAAGGAGCCGTACCGGCAAAAGTACACGAGCTGGCGGAGACGCGCTGGGGAATGCTGCACGCGTCGACGCTGGTTCTGGGAATCGCTGCCGTCGTTGCGGCCACGCTGACCGCGCTGATGTACCTGCTTCAGCACCAGGGCCTTCGTCGGCCGCGTTCGGGAGTACACCGGCTGAAGCTGCCAAGTCTGGAACGGCTCAGCGCCGTCAATCGCTGGCTGGTCGTCGGATCGGTGCCCATGCTGACCGTTGGCCTGTTTACCGGATTCGTGCTGGCCGCGATGGTCCGGAACGACGCGACCACGTCGTTTCGCTGGACCGATCCGATCGTCATCGGGACGCTGATTGTCTGGTGCCTGATGGTGGCCGTGCTGGCATGGATGCTGACTCGAAAGGATCAGACCGGACGATCGGTGGCCAAACTGACCGTGCTGGCTGGAGGCTTCCTGCTGCTGACGATCTTTGGACTGACGCTGCTGGCGGGAGGGTTCCACACGTCACGAGAATCCACGTCCGCGGAGTACCGTCGCGTGCGCGCGATCGCGACGACGGAGCTGCGAACATCGAATGTCCGGCTTTGTGGTCTCTGCGTACTCATGCCGACGACAGCTGCCGGCAATGCACAGGGCGATGCACGCAACGCGGCTGCCGTTCGCGGGCATGTGTACCGCGTACCACACGGCGGCATCACGGAAGGTACGCTGTCTTTCGCCATCACAACTCAGGGCCGCGTCTGATGAACGTCTTCGTCCTGAGCTGCAATCACCACCACGCCGGGCTGCAGGTCCGCGAGAAGCTGGCGTTTTCCAGCACTGAGCAGCTTGCGCGAGCCTACGCTGAGTGGCGCGACCAGTATCCGGATTCGGAACTGGTGCTGTTGTCGACGTGCAATCGCGTCGAAGTTTATGCCGCCGAAGATGCTGAAAGCGGGTCGCTTTCGTTCGATCATATCACCGATTTCATATCGCGGTTTCACAACATCCCGACGGATGAATTCACCAGCTCCGTTCTGTCGCATCACGGCAGGGCCGCGGTTGAGCATCTGTTTGAAGTCGTGTGCAGTCTGGACAGCATGGTTCTGGGTGAACCTCAGATTGTGAATCAGGTCAAGGAAGCGTATCGGATCGCTCAGGAGAACGATTCCTGCGGTCCGCTGACAAACCGGCTGTTTCAACACGCATTGACGGTGTCCGGCCGCGTTCGCAGCGAAACGCGGCTGTCGGAAGGGCGCGTTTCAATTGCCAGCGTCGCCGTGGGAGACTTCGCTCGCAGCATCTTCAATCGCTTTGACAACAAAACCGTGCTGGTAATCGGCGCCGGGGAAATGGCGTCGGAAACGCTGCGATATCTGAAGGATGAAGGTGTGCAGCGGATCGTTGTCGTCAATCGCAATCGAGACCGCGCGGTGGCGCTGGCCGCGGAGTTCGGCGGTGAGACCGATGCCTTTGAAAATCTCGACCGATGGCTGAGCGAAGCCGACGTCATTGTCAGCACCACCGGCGCCACGGAACCTGTCGTGACTCATGAACAGTTTGCGAAGGCTCGCCGGCAGTCAAACCGCCACCCGGTGTTCATTCTGGATCTCGGCGCGCCGCGCGACTTCGCTCCCACAATCGGCGCGATCGATGACAACGTGTTCCTGTATGACATCGATGCTCTGGAAGCGACCTGCCAGGAAAACCGCAAGCTTCGGGAAAACGAAATCGCCGACGCGAAGAAGATTATTGAAGTTCAGACCGAACGCTTCATGCACGACGTCTACCATCGCGCGACAGGACCGGTCATCCAGCGGCTGCGTGATCACTGGGGCGAAATCAGTCGCAGTGAACTGGAGATTTTGTATCGAAAAATGCCGGAAATGGACGCTTCGCAGCGAGCCGCCATCGAGAAGACGATTCATCGGATCGTCAACAAGCTGCTGCATCCGCCTCTGGAAACGCTCCGCGACGAAGCCCGCGCTGGTGAACCCCACGGACTGCTGGATGCCGTAAAGCGACTCTTCAACCTTGGTGAGTAGCCGGTGGGGCATTTCGCCGCGGACGACGGGCCGCCGCCAGTTGACCAATGTGCTCCCACAGATGACGATTCCCGAATCTGACCTCGCGCGGTTCGTTCGTGCGAATCACCGCACTCACTTCGAAATCCTGAACCCGGCTGTTCCATGCCTGACCAATTCCTGAAAGACCTGCTCGCGACACCCGGAACATCGGGCTTTGAAGAACAAGTCCAGCAGGTTGTGCGTTCGTTTGCGGAACCGTTCGCCGACGATGTCACAACGGACGTGCATGGAAACGTACTGGCCACGGTCAATCCCGCAGGGTCGCCGCGAATCCTGCTGGACGCGCACTGCGATCAAATCGGATTCATTGTCCGGCACATCGATGATCTGGGGTTTCTGCGAGTCAACCCGATCGGCGGGTGGGACATGCAGATTCTGCTCGGACAGCGAATGCTGGTGCATACTCGCGAAGGTTCCATTCCCGGCGTCATCGCCCGCAAGCCGATTCATTTGCTGAGCGATGATGAAAAGAAGAAGGTGCCGGGCTTCGGCGAAGTGTGGATCGACATCGGCAGCCAGTCGCATGAAGAAACCGCCGGTGTCGTTCGGATCGGTGATTCCGTCACGCCGGAACCGTGCCTGCGCGAACTTCGCAACGGCAGGCTGTCGGGAGTCGCGATGGACGATCGCACCGGCGTCTGGGTTGTGATGACCGCGCTGAAGCTGATTGCCGAAAAGAAGCCTTCCGCCGCCGTGACTGCGGTTTCGGCCGTGCAGGAGGAAATCGGACTGCGGGGAGCATCCACGAGTTCCTACAACGTGAACCCGCACGTCGCGATTGCCGTCGACGTGACTCACGCGACGGATTGTCCCGGCATCGATCAAAACGAATTCGGCCGGATCACAATTGGCGGCGGACCAGTGATCGTTCGAGGAGCCAACGCGAATCGTCACGTTGTCAATCGCCTGCTGAGCTGTGCCGAGGAACTGAGGATACCGGTCCAGATCAACGCTCTGGCCCGAGCCGCCAGCAACGATGCCGCCGCCATACAGCTCAGCCGCGGCGGCTGCGCCTGCGGACTTGTGACGATCCCAAACCGGTACATGCACAGCCCGGTGGAAGTCGTTGCTGAATCCGATATGCAGGAAGCCGCGAAACTGATCGCTGCCTTCTGCCTTGCGATCGATGAAACGACGTCGTTTGTGCCGTAGCTCCGGCGGCGCTGAAGTTCGACGATCAGCATGAACGCCTGTCCGTTCACGTCTTGGCTGCGTGACATCCGGAAGCACGAAACCGACTCCGGAACCAGAGAATCTGAAGCCTCCCGTCGCGTTCACATTTGAAGGCATCCTGTCGCGTGCCATACTGCGGTCCCGCCCGCTGACTGGTCGTCAGATAGCCTCGCAACATCGCACCACAGAAAGCGATTGATGTCCTCCGACCAACGATACCGCTGCGTTCTGCTGTTCGGCCCTCCCGGAGTTGGAAAGGGTACTCAGGGAAAAATCCTGGCCAACATTCCCGGCTTCTTTCATTTGTCCGTCGGCGATGTTTTCCGGGCCATAGACATCGGTTCAGCGAACGGTAAAGAGGTCTACAACTACATCTCCCGCGGCGAACTGGTTCCCGATGAGTTGACGATCAAGATCTGGAAGAAAGCGGTCGACGCCTACGTCGCGCTGTCGTGGTTCAAGCCTCGCGAAGACCTGCTGGTGCTGGACGGAATGCCGCGCAACATTCAGCAGGTGGAAATGGTCAAGCCGTACCTGGAAATTCATCGCATCATCTATCTGGAATGCGTTGATCAGGAAGACATGGTTCACCGCATTCGTCGGCGGGCGATCCGGGAAAATCGTACCGATGACGCCAACGAAGAAGTCATTCGGCATCGGTTTCAGGTGTACTCAAACACGACCGCTCAGGTTCTGGAAAAGTACGATCAGCAGATCATCAACCGCATAGACTGCAACGGATCACCCGCCGAAGTGCTTCGAGCAATCCTGGATGTGACCATTCCCGTGCAGAACGAGCACTTCCGGTCAAATCGGTAACTCCGCCGAACACAGCCGGAGCCGACACCGACGGACAACGTTCGCAATCGACCGGAGTGACGCTATCGGCGCTGCCGACAGACTATGCCGCGGGAAGTCGTGCCGGTTGCGATGATGTCCCGGTCGCGACAACCGGAAGCCGGTGCTGATTGCGGAATGCAGGATGGCACGGTGCGTTGACGACACGTATAATCAGAACGTGTTCCGTTCCGAACGGAAGAAAGTGCAGGAACCGTTATGTCTGTTGCCCCGTGCGGCACCTGTCCGTTATGACATCTCCCCGCGATGGCATCTGAAAGTTGCGGTACCCGCCTCCATCGATCCTCGTTGTTGTCCCGCCTGTTTGTCTGATCTCTGCACAGGAGCGGCCCATGGCCCAGCGCGCTCCGCGATTGTTTTTCGCAACACTGTTCGTCACCTGCATCGTCGTCTCCGCCGCATCAACGGTGGTCGCCGACGACGTCGAGTCCGCGGAGCAGATTGCGTACTTCGAAAAGCATGTTCGGCCGCTGCTGATTCAGCGGTGCTACGAATGTCATTCGAAGAATTCGGATACGGCGGACGGCGGCCTGCTGCTGGACACGAAATCCGGCTGGGTTACCGGGGGCGATCAGGGAGCGGCGATTGTTCCCGGTGATGTCGAAGCCAGTCTGCTGATTCGGGCCGTCAGGTACAGCGACCCCGACCTGCGAATGCCGCCGTCCGCGGCTCTGCCGGCTGAAGAAGTGGCTTACCTGGAACGCTGGGTTGCGATGGGAGCGATCGATCCCCGGACGGAATCAGAAACAGACGAACCACCGAAGAGCGATCCTTCCGATCCCGTCGCGGGACGCCAGCACTGGGCCTTCCAGCCGCTGAACGTCACGTCCCCGCCGTCCGTCCAGTCAGCCGACTGGCCCGTCAATGACATTGATCGCTTCGTGCTGGCCGGACTGGAATCTGCCGCGCTGAAGCCTGCCGCCGATGCTCCGCCGCGAACCATCGCCCGCCGACTGTATTTTCAATTGACAGGCATGCCGCCGACTCCGGAACAGATGCAGACCTTTCTGGATGACCAGCGACCGGACGCCGTCGAACACCTTGTCGACCGACTTCTGAATTCGCCGCAGTACGGTGAACGCTGGGGTCGCCACTGGATGGACCTTGCCCGGTTCGCAGATTCCAACGGCCTGGACGAGAACTTTCTGTTTCGCGAAGCCTGGCACTACCGCAACTGGGTGATCGATGCAGTCAACAACGACATGCCGTTTGACCGGTTCGTGCTGGAACAAATCGCCGGAGACCTGCTTCCGTACGATTCAATTGAACAGCGCGACAGCCAGCGGATCGCGACGGGATTCATCGTTGTCGGCCCGAAAGTACTGCTGGGCAGCGACCCGCAACAACAGCGAATGGATATTGCCGACGAACTGATCGATACGATCGGCAAGACGTTTCTGGCTCAAACGCTCGGCTGCGCGCGCTGTCACAATCACAAGTTCGATCCATTCCCGACGGCTGACTACTACGCGCTGGCCGGTATCTTCACCTCAACCGAGGTCGTGGAGCGTCGTTACATGCTGGGAGAACAGCGTGTGATGGAACGGCTGACGGGCCTTGGGCCGGAAGGTGAAGATCTGGACGCCGCGTATGAAAAATACTGGCGTGACCGAAAGTCGCTGCAGGAAACCGCAAAGCAGGCAAAGACTGCGCTCGACCTGCTGAAGAATGGTGACCTGGACGCCGTGAAGGCGCTGGCGGAAAAATCCGGCGACGCCGTCGCGGAGGGCGTTCTCGATAAAGACCAGCCGGCCGAACAGCGCGTCGCCGCACAACAGAAGCTGGCCGATGAGATCGCTCACATGGTCGCCAATCCGCCGCCGATTCCGCCGCGGGCGATGATCGCCGCCGACCGTGACAAGCCAGCCGACGAATACATCCGCGTCGCCGGTGTCTTCGATTCGAAAGGTGACCTGGTTCCTCGCGGTTTCCTGCGAGTTGTCGGTGACGATGAAGTCGCGATCCCGGGATCTGCCAGTGGCCGGGTGGAGCTTGCCGAATGGCTGACCGACACCGACAGCGGCGCGGGACAACTTGCCGCGCGAGTCCTGGTGAATCGCGTCTGGCATCACGTGATGGGACGCGGCATCGTTCGCACCGTCGACAACTTTGGTCGCACCGGTGAGTCGCCCAGTCATCCGGAATTGCTGGACTACCTGGCCAGCCAGCTGATTCGTTCCGGCTGGTCTTTGAAGTCGGTTGTCCGCAGCGTCGTGCTTTGCCGCGCAAATCGCATGGGTACCGACTTTGACGAAACCGCGTTTGAGATCGATCCGGAGAACAGGCTGCTGTGGCGATTCAACCGGCGCCGGCTGGATCCCGAATCCATGCGCGACGCCATGCTTTCCGCCGCCGGAACACTCGACCCCGCGCCGATGGATTCCACGGTCTGGTACCTGGGCGATCAGGCCACTTCGGTCGGCGATAATAAGAATCGCCGCCGCACCGATTTTCCCTGCCGAAGCGTCTATCTGCCGGTGATTCGCAACGACCTTCCGGAAATCTTCGACGCCTTTGATTTCGCGGATCCGCACGCCACGACCGGCAGCCGACCGCGGACAACCGTCGCGACTCAGGGCCTGTTCATTCTGAATTCCGAATTGGTCATGGACGCGGCAGCGACAACGGCCGAACGAATCCTGAAGGAGGCTCCGTCCGGCGATCCTTATCCGCGAGTGGAACGGATGTTCGAACTCATCGTGAACCGAGTGCCGACGGACGAAGAACAGCGGGCCGTGGTCGACTTCGTTAGCAGCATCACGACGGCAGACGCCGATCAATCGGAAATCTCCGCCGAAGAATCAGAACAGCGTGCCTGGTCGCGGGCCTGTCACGCGCTGTTCGCTTCCAGCCGATTTCAGTACCTGGAGTGAGCCATGAGGTGCAACCATTTCACAACGTCGCTGACTCGACGCGGCCTGCTGCAGTCCAGCGCCTGCGGATTCGGCCATCTTGCGCTGGGGGCTCTGGCCGCGAAGAACGCCGCAGCCGATTCGTCGCCGGCGATGAGCCCGCTGGCGGCCTCCGTCCCGCACATTCCCGCGCGAGCGAAGCGGATCATCTTTCTGTTTATGTGGGGTGGTCCCAGTCATGTCGATTTGTTCGACCCGAAGCCCCGCTTGAATTCACTCGAAGGCAAGCCCCTGGCCGGTGCCGACGTGGGCCGCGACGACCGGAAGAATCTCGGCACGCTGCTCGGTTCGCCGTTTCGCTTTCGACAGCACGGCGACAGCGGTATCTGGATCAGTGAACTGTTTCCTTCGCTGGCCAGACATGCCGACAGACTGTGTGTGATCCGGTCGATGCACACGGAAGGCGAAGCTCACGGCGAAGCACTTCTGAAGCTGCACACCGGCAAAGCCAATCTGGTCCGGCCCAGTGTCGGAGCCTGGATCAGCTACGGCCTTGGCTGCGAAAGTGACAGCCTGCCGGCGTTCGTCACGATATCTCCGCCGCGAGGTCACGGTGGAGTTCAGAATTACGGCAGCGCGTTTCTTCCGGCCATTCATCAGGGAACCGCCATCGGATCGGCCGAAATTCCCATCGCCGAATCGACGGTCTCCAACATTTCCAACGCTCGGATGAATTCCGGTCAGCAGAGGTCTCAGCTTGATCTGATCCAGACACTGAACCGTCGGCATCTGCAGCAGGCCGCCGCCGATCCTCAGATCGAAGGACTGATCGCCAGCTATGAACTGGCATTTCGAATGCAGTCCACGATGCCTCAGGTGCTGGGTCTGAACGGTGAATCGAAGTCGACGCTGGATGCTTACGGAATCGACAGGGAACCAACCAACAACTTCGGCCGACAGTGCCTTCTGGCTCGCAAGCTTGCTGAAGCGGGGGTTCGCTACATTCAGGTCTCCACAAACTACACGTGGGACCACCACAACAAGGTCGTTGATGGTCACATCGGTGAATCGGCGAAAGTCGACCAGCCGATTTCGGCGCTGCTGACCGATCTGGATCAGCGGGGACTCCTGGAGGACACGCTGGTGCTGTGGGGCGCGGAATTCGGCCGTACGCCGACGGCGGAAAACGGTGACGGTCGCGGACACCATCCGCGAGCATTCACCATGTGGATGGCAGGCGGCGGAGCGAAGGGCGGACTGACGTACGGTTCCACCGACGATTTCGGCTACTACCCCGCAGACAATCCCGTGCACATGCACGACCTGCACGCCACTCTGCTGTACGCATTGGGCATGGACCATCAGCGCCTGACGTATCGGCACGCCGGCCGCGATTTCCGACTGACAGATATCTTCGGCAACATCATGCACGACCTGCTGACGTAGCAGCTTGCGCCGCCGCTGCTCGTTCCAGCGGCTCCCGCCCTGGAACGCTCCGCCGCAGTCCGTCGCGGAATGCAGTTGCCTTCCGAAAGGGCGGAAGCACCCCGGCAATCAGTTGCGAGCCTGGAATCGAGTCGAACTCGCGTAGCCGCGGATCATTCATCTGTCTCGGCATGATGAAATTCCAATCCCGTCGTACACAGAGAGTCAAACATCCGCTCCAGCCGGACGAGACCTGGCCGATCATTGAGCAGCGATGCCAAGACTTTCACGATGACCGTCGAGCCCGATGCCTTCCGGCCGGCCATTGCGACGAGTCCGGTGTGGCCCTGCGTGTTCACAGGCTGATGGTGATGCCTGCAAGTGGACGTCCTTGTCGACTTCTGGCGACGTGATTCCACAGACCGACGGTTGCCTGGTTTGCGCGCTGGTGCGAAACTTCTGAAAGCGGCTGGCGAGTTCTGCTGCTGCACACAATCGTCGAACGGGAGTTATTCACATGTCTCGAAGTCAGCAGTTCATTCTGTCGAGCTTCGCTGTGATCGTGCCCTGCGTTCATCCGGCGGTACTGTCGCCGGCGGCTGCGCAGGATTCAGATTCGATTTTTTTTCACGACGACTACAGTAAGGCTCTGGAAGAAGCCCGACTGACGAAGAAGCCGATGTTTCTGGAATTCCGGTGCGCCCCCTGAGTCAACGGTCGCGCCTTTGACACGCAGGTTGTGTTGTCACCGCCGAATTCCCGACTGGGGAAACTTCTTCAGCAATACGTTTGCGCGCGCATCACAAGAATGGACAAGGTGGACATCGGCCTGTACGACTTCGACAGGCACAACGCTTTGTACTATTTCGTGGTCAACGCCGATGAACAGATCTATCTGCGATATGGCGGTCGTGACTCGGAATCGGCGACCACGTACCTGAATCTGCGCAGCCTGGAACTGGCATTGTCGGAGGGTCTGAAGATGCATGCCGCCGGCGACATTCCTCCATCGCCGCGCCCGAAGTCGCTGCCGGCCTCCGACATTCCCCTGTTGCGAAGTCGAACTGTCGACCGTGGTGAGTGCATCGAGTGCCATCTCATCGCCGATTACCAGAACATCAACAGAGAGCTAAACAATGATCTGGACCGTCCGCGCGACATGTATCGTTCCCCGGACATCAAGACCATCGGCATTCATCTGGATGTTCCCGCCGGCTTGAAAGTGAAAACGGCAACCGGTGCCGCCGATCAGGCGGGCATGAATTCGGGCGACGTCATCACTCATCTGAACGGCACGCGAGTCCGCACGTTTGGCGACCTGCAGTACTACTATGACAAAGTGCCGCGCGACTCGAAGGTGATCGACATTCAGGTGCTGCGAAACGAGACACCGCGTTCGCTGACGCTGAATCTTCCGAAAGGATGGTGGGTCACGGACCTGGGCTTTCGTCACTGGACGGTCGAACCGCTTGTTCATTTTCAGACGCAGCCGGTGACGGCCGAAATCCGGGAGAAGTTCGGTTTCCCCGCCGGCGGATTCGCCGGTGAACTGACCGACCGCGATCAGTTTCTTATCCAGGCGAAGCCGCCGCTAAAGCGAGGTGATATCATCTACGGAGTCGAAGGAGTCTTCGAAGACGACATCGCCGATTCTCCTGAACTGCACATTAAGCTCCGTCATCGCGCCGGCAGCACAGTCCGTCTGCATGTCCTGCGAGATCAGGAACGATTCATTTCCGAACTGACAACCGAGCGACAGAATTTCCGAAAGATCGTTCCATGATTGCTGCTCTTCTGCTGGCTCTGGTTCAAATCGCGACAACCGCTGACGATCCGGCATGGTCCAAAGCGGTGCCTGTCCGAAACGGCAGACAACCGGTTGCCCGGTTCCAGGCACGAATCGACGGCGACTACCTGATCGTGCGAGCTATCCACGAAGAAGGCTGGCACACCTACGCGATGGACAACGAAGTCCGAGCGGAAAAAGCGCTGAAGGGAAAACAGTCGCTGGGAATTGAGCAGGGGATTGAAATCGAGATCGAAAGCGGTCTGAAACCGGCGGAACAATGGCGACAGACCAACCCTCACGATTTCTCCAAACCGGAAATGCGCTGGTACACGTACGGCTTCAGCCAGACCGCGCTGTTTGCTCGCCGAGTCGCGACGGTGACGTCGGAACCGATCGTGCTGAAGGTCCGAGGCCAGGCGTGCGACGGTGAAACCTGTTGCCGGGTTGACATCGTTCTGGAAGTCGAAGAGCACAGCGCGGTAGAGCGGACGCCGGAACAAACCGAACGACTTCGAAAAATGCTGAACGAACTCGTGCCCGTCCAGCCGCGCGAACCGGATTCGTCTCCGTCAAAATAATCCGTCGGACACTGACACGGGTGCGCGAGCGGCCGGACTGGCAGCGACACCCCGAAATTCCTCACGACCCAAAACAAAAGCGGTCGCGGAATGGTGGTTCCGCGACCGCTGGCTTGCTGGCTGAGTTTCCGTGATGTCTCGCGCGTCAGCTTCGATTGACCGTCCGCAGATTGTCACGCAGTTCCATGTAATCCACGGAGATATTCAGCAGTTCGCGGTTGTAGGAATCGTTCCGGAAGATGTCCTTGTCGTCGCTCATGCCGCTGGCCTGCTTCATGGCTTCCTCTTCTTCCTTCTGTTCCCGCTTCAGTTCTTCTTCTTCATAACGTAGCGTTTCTTCGTTCAGCGAGATCGTCTTGCGGTTCTTGCGTTCCAGATAGCGTTCGACGTTCTTAACGGTCTTCTGGAAGTCAGGATCCTGCTGAACTCGCTGGCTGCTGCGTTTTGCCATTTCCGTGACGATGGCGTCGTTTCGATAGGTCGAGAACGGGATATAGCCATCGGCCCGCTGAATTCGGTCGAATGCCAGCGCGTTGTCGAGCGAATCTTCGCCGATATCCCGATGGTTCAGCAGTGACGGAAGAGCAATGTCGGAAAGGACTCCTTTGTTCTGAGTGCTGTCTCCGTTGACGCGGTAGAACTTGCTGATCGTCAGCTTCAGTGCTCCGCGGTCCTTATCGAAGAATGACAATCGGTTGGCGACGTTCATGACATTCTGAACGCTTCCCTTGCCATGCGTCTTGACGTCACCGACAACGATTCCGCGACCGTAGTCCTGAATGGCTCCCGCGAAAATCTCTGACGCTGACGCCGACAGACGATTACAGACGACAATCATCGGCTTGCGCCAGTACATGTCGGGATCTTCATCCTTGTACGGAGTCACCGTGTTGTCCGGTTCTCGCACCTGAACGACGGGACCGTTGGGAATGAACAGTCCGGACACTTCAATCGCTTCGCTCAGGGCACCACCGCCGTTCCAGCGAAGATCGACGATCAGCGCTTCGACGCCCTGGGCGTTGAATTGCTGCAGGACTTTCTTGACGTCCTTGCTGGTGCTTTTGAATTCACCGCCAAGCGAAGCATCGTCGAAATTTCGGTAAAACGACGGAATGTTCAGGACACCGATGCGGGCTTTGCGACCGTCAAGCCATTCCCCGGTTTCGATAATCTTGCCCTTCACGTCCTGGTCCGTCAGTTTCACAACCTGTCGATCCAGAACGAAATCTTCGATGCCGCCGGCTTCCCGCTTGACCTGAAGAGTCACGCGTGTGCCGGCTTGTCCGCGGATGTAGCTAACCACTTTCGTCAGCTTCATTTCGACGACGTCCACAAGTTCCGCAGGGCCGTTCGGACCATCAGGGTCAACGCCGATGATTTTGTCGCCCTTGACAATCCTGCCGTCGGCGAAAGCGGCTCCGCCTTCGATCACTTCTTCAACGACGGTGTAGCCGTCATCGTATTTCAGCCGGGCTCCAATGCCCTGCAACTCGTTCTCCATGCTGATCTTGAAATCCTCCAGCGTCTGCGGCGACATATAGGCGGAATGCGGATCAAGACAGTGCGTCAGCGATGACAGATAGAGTTCCAGGATTTCGTGGGACTCCGTCTGTTCCATGAACTGCTGATTACGGTGGTACCGCTTGTGCAGCCGCGTACGGGCCTCCGCGAGTTCCGTGTCATCCAGCTTCAGCATCAGCAGATCGAACTTGATTCGCTTGCGCCAGCGATCCTGCAGTTCCGCTTCGGACTTTGCCCAGTCCAGGTTGTCCGGATCCAGAACCATCTCTTCTTTGACGGCAAAGTCGTGGTCGGCATCGATCAGCTGGCTGATGGACGGC
The DNA here is from genome assembly GCA_041398785.1 of Planctomycetaceae bacterium. NCBI lineage: Bacteria > Pseudomonadati > Planctomycetota > Planctomycetia > Planctomycetales > Planctomycetaceae > Planctomycetaceae bacterium. The sequence goes on from JAWKUA010000019.1 coordinate 110,685, forward strand.
ATTCTCTGAGCCAGACGCTGACGGTATCGTTCGAAGACGGTAACGGCGAAATCGACGTTGCCAGCGCGAATCAGGTCGTCAAGCTGATCCTGGTATTTCGAGAACTCGTCCAGATCGGACTGCAGAAAGTACAGCTTCTGCGAATCCCAGACGTCGACGTAGCGTTTCAGCAGCCGCTCGGAAAGTTCGTCGTTGATTGACGGATGGTTGATGTGGCGGGCCGCAATCATGTTGGCGACCAGCTGAGCTGTCCGGCCGTCTTCCTGCGAGATGCTGACGGAGTCCCCGGCAAACGTGAATCCCGCGGCCATCAGTGCCGCCAGAGAACAGACCAGCAGTCGACCCGGGGTGACCAGATTCAATTGCATATCGGACTTCCCTTTTTGACGAAGCGTCCGGCATTCGACACGCCCGTGTCATCGCCGGCCGGAGAGTAACGGAAAACGGCAAGAGTCAATTTCCGGCGTCCCGTCCCGAAGACTGACAGCTCCACGCCAAATCGTAGACCACTTATCCTGTTTGGAGCAAGGCGTTTGTCCACCAGACGCCGCACGACCGTCCGGAACGCAAAAACGCCTCGACGAAACAGGGTTTCATCGAGGCGTTCGGCCGCAAACAGGTTAGCCGGCTGATCGGTGGTGCCGCCCAGCCGCCGACAACAGTGACGATTCGGCTTTGCTGAGACTATTCGGCTCCGTTCATCAGGCGTGCGGGAGGCACGTTTCCGGCAAGTACCGCAAACGCTGCTTCCAGATCCGCTTCCATTTCCGCGATTGTCGAACCGCCGGGCACGTTCAGGTATTCGCCGCCGGTCATGTCGGCGATGGCCTGCATCAGCACGGTGTCCGCTCCGGCTCCCACCGAAATCGTGTTGACTGTGATACCGGCATCTTTTGCTTCTTTCGCCTTCATGAAGGCGTAAAGTGCCGCTCGCCAGTTTGAGTCCCAGCCGCCGTAGGAGCTGTCAATCGTGAAATCCGCCACGCCGTCACCGTCGAAGTCGGTGATTTCGTTCCAGTCCCAGTCGGACGGAAGATCGTTCTGGTCGAATCCGCTCGGGTATTGATTCGACTGCCCGTCCGTCATCAGCAGAATTGCCTTCTGTGCTCCGTATCGTCCCTGGCTGGCGATCAGGTCAATGGCGTCGTCGATCCCGTAGCCGATGCCGGTGGACCGGTTGTAGTGTCCTGGCTGCTTGTGAGTCTGAATCGTGTCGATGCCCGTGTAGTTATCGGTCAAGTGCTCCGTTCCCAGGTCGACTGTGACGTCGGCACCGTCATCCCACAATCCCGTTTCGACGCGTGATGTCGTCGCGTAGGTCACCAGACCTACATGGTCACCATAGCCCAGGCTGTCCAGGAAACCCGTGAACAGCGACATGCCTTCCTTCAGCGCGTGGTGCGGATAGATGGGAGCTCGCCAGAGATCTTCGGAATTGTGATTTTCCATCCGCTCTGAGATCAGATAGTGCATCAGTGTCCGGTAGCAGTACTTCTTGCGATATCCATAGGAATTCAGTGTGCTGTCGTTCATGACAAACTGAATGTAGTCTCGCCACAGGCTTTCACTGGTACTGGCGGACGGCTTGCCCTTTCGCAGCCCGGTTGACGTGCTCTTGCCTTCCTGTGGAAACGGAATGTAGGTTCCCGTCGACGATGCCAGATCCGTGTATGTGGACAGCGGAACATTCTGGTAGCTGTTGTTCGTGCCATCGGGCCGCCTCCAGATGCCGTCGGTATTGCTGCCGGTGACGTATTTTCTCCAGTCATAGCCAAAGGCCGTTGTGTAGTAGCGATTCCCGGAGTAGTTGCTGTTCTGATAGGACCAGTCCAGCCAGAACTCTTCATCAGGGCTCACTTCCGCCGGTGGGCCGCCGTCATCCAGGTTGAGTGTCTCGAAGACGGTCGTCACGTTGCTGCTGCTGATGTATCCGTCCGCCACAGTGTTGATGCCCCCGAATCCCGTCGACGGAAACTTCAGCGTGTTTGCATCATCACTGTAAGCGACGCCGGACGTCGACAATGCCGACCAGATGTCGTCAAGGCTGAGTTCAATGGCCGAAAGTCCCAGCCGGTTGATGGAACCGCTGTAGATCAGACTGTCGTAGGCCATTGATCCGGAATAGTCCAGCACGGCAACGATGTCACGAGATTCAATGAAGGCACTGGCTTCGGCGGTGATGGCCTGAGCCCGTTCACCGACAACAGGAGCAAAGATCAGGGGCAGCTTTGCGTCTTCGGCGGATGAATCCGGGTTGTCCTTGCGAATGCGGACCTTCACCATGTTGTAGGGCGGTGTTCCCCATGCTTCGACATAACTAACCCCGTCTTCCGCCAGCAGCCGGCTGCCGAGAACGACATCGGTTTCCGGTTCGATGTAAAAGCCGTTCAGGTCACAGACATGTTCGGCCATGTCGCGAGCCTGCGCGGCGGACAGAGCCTGCACGATCTGAAGGTCCGTTTCACCGGCCGCCGCTGCTTCGCGTACGGCAACGACGATTTCCTGAGCCGCCGCGAGCGCCGCGGAGTCTGCCGCGGCCTGCATTCGCGTTTTGGTGACGGTAATCATGCCCAGGTCGACCGACAGGCCGACAAACGTCATGGCGCCGATCAGGCAGATAATCGCCAGCGCGAAAAACACTCCCTTGCGGTGTTGCTTCCTGAACGCGGCCAGACGCCGCGTCATCTGTAGTCTCATTGTGATTGCCCCCCGTTTGTCATCCGCCGAATTGATGGATACTCGACTATATGGTGTGCCCGGCCGCCACTGGCCGGGAGTGATCCCGCGTCAGTGCATTTCTCAGTTGCCCAGTGATCCGCCGGCGATTCCCGCACGCATGACCACGGACGCTCTCACGTTCTTGCCGTACATGTGTTTGACGGGAAACAGACTGATACTGGTATAGGGGAGTTCAATTTCAATCTGCAGGAGTTCCAGATCGTTGTCTTCGTCGCTGATGTCGAACACCTCACCCTCGTTGCTGCCTTCGGCGTAAACGATACTGATTGTCAGGTCGTTTCCGGGGAGTCCGGACGCGGATACAAAGTTTCGAATGTCCTGCTCGACCTTTTGGTTGGGAGTCTGGTTGTCGGCGACAATAAACCGCCAGTCCATCGACGCCAGGCGACCGGCTTCGCGCACAGCCGACTGCAGAATCGTCTGTGCCCGAAGTGCCGTACCCAGTTCAATGGTTCCCAGCACAAGCACCAGCATCACCGGCAGGATGACGGCACATTCCACAGCGGCCACGCCGGACCGATCGTCCCGCGTGCGGGCAGCCGTATGCCGCATCGCGCCGCGGCGCGATGATGATCGCATTCTTTCCAAAATGCCGTTTTGTCTTTTCATGGCGGAACAGTTTTCAGAAAGCTGGCAGGTTCGCGCGGTGTTCATTCTTTTCTCATGACGGCCTGGCCGTACAGATTCAGCGAAGTGATCCAGCGCGGACCAAGGATTCCGACTTCGCTGTAGGGCACCTGGATGCGAACGAGAAACAACTGCCGAGTTTCAATGTCGGCCACTTCAATGTCGTCCAGGTCTTCGTAGTCGATTGATTCCGTCTCGACGTTGGGTGTGTCAAATATGCTCGCGTCCTTGATCCAGATCTGTACGTTCTCCAGATCCGCGTCGATGGCGGAGTCCAGGATCTGATGGGCGAGCGTATGGACGTCGTCCGTGGTCGTGTCTTCAGCGACTCCCAGCCGCGCGGCTCGACGTGCGGCGGAATTCAGCGTGTGGATGGTCATGAAGCAGTGACCAAACTCAATGAACGCAAAAATGAACGTGAAGAAGATCGGAAGCACCACGGCCGTTTCGACCAGCACCGCGCCGGCACGTTCACCGCCGCGCTGTGTGTTGCAGAGTTTTCGGGACCGAAGGTTCAGTCGCATGACCACGCATCCGCCGAAGAACTGCCCGCGGACGAAATTTGTGCGCCGCGGATCGAAACTGAGTTCAGTCGAAAATGTAGGTCAGGAACCACACGAGGTTCGGGTCCTCGGGTCCGCCGGGATGCTGGTATTTCGCACAGGGTGTGAAAGCTCAACAGCGACGATGCCGAAAGTCGGCAGGCACTCGCCGAAGCGTCGCAGGTCGCTGCGAGGTGATGAGTAATAACGAGAATTCGTTTCGGGTTATCCCCCAAACGAACCATCGCAGATCGGAATGAAATACGGCGTGCGCGGGTCGTATTGGAACTGCGATGCCGCTTTGGTCCGCTGCCGGAAAATATTGCGGCCGTCGTCGATACTCATGACTCGCAAAGAACACCGGAGTCTCCATCGGCAGAATGTGCTGTTGTGCATCGTCGGCAATCAACGCCGGAAGGAATTCCTTCAAGGCGGATTGGAACCGCTGGCAGTCGCGTTCGGCTCAGGCGGAAACGGCGAGGATTCCGATAACTGAAGCAGGGGCGGCTCGACTCACTTCAGGCTGCGCAGTCAGCGAGAATTCATCGCGGAGTCACCGGTCAGCAAAATGCCGGCCCGCAGGCTGATCGCTCGTGACCTCAGCCCCTGCGGCAGTTTTCGACAGGCGATTGTGACTGCGGCGCGGCGTTCCGTCCGGAGGTCCGGACACAGAAAGTGCGATGGCAACGATGAACGAACAGCTCTCACAGGACCAGCAGAAAATCCGTCAACTGGAAGAGCGGATGCGATTGCTGGAGGACGAACTCATGCAGGCGCAGAAGCTGAGTTCCGTCGGTGCGCTGGCCAGCAGCATCACTCACGAATTCAACAACATTCTGACAACGGTCATCAACTACGCGAAAATGGGTGTCCGGCATAAGGACGCGAAGACACGAGACAAGTCCTTTGACCGAATCCTTTCCGCCAGCCAGCGAGCCAGCAAGATCACGACCGGCATGCTGGCGTACGCTCGCAACACCGGCGACCGAGTCGAGCCCGTGGAATTGAGCCGTCTGCTGGAAGGCGTGCTGGTCCTGGTGCAGAAGGATCTGCAGATGCATCGCATCGGAGTCGATCAGGATCTGCAGCCGGCGGTCTGGGCGTCGGCTAACGCCAGCCAGATTCAGCAGATCCTGATGAATCTGATCGTCAACGGACGTCAGGCGATGAAGGAAGGTGGTCGCCTGAAGCTGGCGACTCGCGACAACGTCGAAGACGGCTGGGCGGAAATTTCGGTCGGCGACACGGGCTGCGGGATTTCCAATGAAAAGCTGCAAAAGATCTTCGACCCGTTCTACACAACGAAAACCGCGGACGCTCGCGGACAGGGCGGCACCGGTCTGGGGCTGGCACTTTGCCGAAGAATCATTGAGGCTCACAAGGGACGCATCCGTGTGGAGAGCGAAGTCGGCAGGGGCACGACGTTTACGTTGAAACTTCCGCGAGCCGAATCGCCGGCGGGTCTGATCGACACGTCAGCGGCGTAGCACGTCGGAACGCCCTGCACCCGGTCACACGTTTCCGCGGACATCCGGCTTGCTGCCCCGCCGGCCCGTCGAGATGTACCGAGCCGGCTTGTGTCGTCGTGCGACCGCACAGCGGGAACATCGTTTCGGACGGTCGGCGAACCGCATTGGCCTGCGGTTTATGGCGAATGCGATGCCAGTGCCTTTTGATACCAGGCACTGATCCAGGTCTGAGGAATGCCGATGTGTTCCACGACGACCTGACCAGTGAACTCAGCGGCCGACGGAACGCAAAACCCCTGTTTCATCGACACAAACGTCACGGTCATCGTCGCACGAATGCAGACTCCATCGGCCGCGCCGGTATCACAGTCCAGCCCGGAGGGAATATCGATCGCGAAAATCCGTGCGGAGGATTCGTTCGCGGCGGAGATGATTTCCGCGAACGGAGACCGCGGGGCGCCGTGGATCCCCGTACCCAGCAGGCAGTCGATGATCCAGTCTTCGGGCCGCAGATCCGCCAGCAGCGGCGTAAGTTGTTCCGGTTCGCGAATCTCGATGACGGGCAGACCGCTGTTGTGCAGAAACAACATGTTGGCTTCGTTGTCGGCGGTTAGTCGCCGGTCAGCCGGGATGTGTGCAATCCGGGGTTCCCGACCGATGGCCGCCAGTTGCCGGGCCATCGCCAGGCCATCGCCGCCGTTGTTTCCAGGTCCGGCAAGAATCTGGATCCGGCTATCCGGCGAACAGTGCGGCAACAGACGATCGACGGCACCCCGCGCCGCGTTTTCCATCAGCAGCAGACTTGGAATGCCCAGTTCTCCCACGGCATCGGCGTCGATCTGCCGGGACAGCTCACGGTTCATCGTGATTGGTGACATCGGGAGACTTGTCCGGCGAAATAAGACGGCGCGCGGCACCGATGAGACGTTTTGAAACGGGATGTCCGGCGTAGTTCGTCGGCGATGCTTCCGTATGCGGTATCCGAATCGCCTGCCCGTCGGGTCGAGTCACACGCCGGGTTTCATCGTCTGACGTGAGAATTCAGAGACCTTAACGTGCGTTCCGGTTGTCGATCGCGGGAACCAGTCGCGATACTGCGAAAAACGAACGCACGTACAGTGACACCCATTCGGAATCTTCGCAAGCGGCAGTCTATAATGTCCGCTCAGAAATCGAATGGGGCGCGCAGGCGAACGGGTTACCGCGACGGCGCGGAGTAAACCGTTTTGTCACAGAAGGATGATCGTTCTTGCTGGATTCGTTCAACGATCGCTGGGCTCTGGTCACTGGTGCATCTTCGGGCATTGGTGCCGAATTCGCTGCGCGGCTTGCCGGGCGCGGAATGCATCTGATTCTGGCGGCCCGCCGTTCCGATGCGATGAATGCGCTGGCTCAGGAACTGAATACCCGCCATGGAACGAAGTGCCACATCGTCAGCATCGATCTGTCGCTGCCCGATTCCGGAAAGCGACTGGCGGACGAAGTTCAGAAGCTGGGGGTTCAGGTCGAACTGCTTGTCAACAACGCCGGCGTCGGCATGATCGGCGACATTGAAACGACCAGTCCGGAGGAAGTCCGCCGGATGCTGACGCTTAATATTCTGACACTGACGGACCTGACATACAGGCTGCTGCCAGGGATGCTGGATCGCAGGCACGGAGCGATCATCAACCTGTCATCCGTAGCGGCGTTCCAGCCGGTGGCATTCATGGCGGCGTATTCGGCCAGCAAGTCTTATGTCCTGCACTTCTCGGAGGCGCTGTGGGCGGAAGCTCGCAGCCGCGGAGTCACGGTGCTGGCCGTTTGCCCCGGCGCGACGGAAACGGAATTCTTCGATCGCGCGGGAGCCCCCGGGTGGCTGTCGAAACATACCAGCGTGACTCCGCAGCGAGTCGTCCGGAAATCACTGCGAGCACTCGAACGGCGGCGGCAATACATCATTCCCGACTGGAAGAACTACCTGCTGAGCATTCTGGTCAGGCTCGCGACGCGACGAACCGCCGTCAACGAATCCAAACGCTACTTTCGCCCCGGAAAACGCCGGCCGGATGACAATGCGGCACCGCCATCCGAATCGCAGAATCCGGGAAGCGACGGGGCGGCCTGATTTCCGGCGCCGCCGGTACTTTCCGTCTGCGTTCGGATTTCGTGCCGCCGGTTGTCTCGGCGCACATGCGGCCTAAACTCCGGCACTGTTCACTGCCACCGGGAGCAACCTTCGTGAAACGCCACTCTGACAGCAAGACCGTTCCCGCGCCGCGTCCGGACGCTGACGGTGCTGCGATCGACCCGGAACGCTGGGTCGACGACTATGGCGACTATCTATATCGCTATGCAGTCAATCGGCTGCGAGACAGCGGGGCCGCTGAGGAAGTCGTTCAGGAAACCTTCCTTGCCGGAATCCGCTTCCAGGACCGCTTCACCGGCAAGGGCGCGGAGCGTGCGTGGCTGCTGGGAATCCTGAAGCGGAAAATCGTCGACCACATTCGCAAACGCCATCGTTTTGACCGTGAAGCGGCCTACGATGAAAGCAGCGATCCGTCAGAAAAGCTGTTCGATCAAAAGGGAAACTGGAAAGCCGGAGCGTTCCCGACCATGACTCCCGACCAGCAGGTCGAGTCACGGGAAATCTGGGAAGTGGTTCGTCAGTGCCTTGACCAGTTGCCCAAGGGCCAGGCCGACGTGTTCACGCTGAGCGCCATGGAAGGCATGGATACGGATCAGATCTGTAAGGAACTGGACATCACACCGTCCAACCTGTGGGTGCGGCTGCATCGCGCCAGGCTGGCACTGGCCGGATGCGTCGGCTCGAAATGGTTTCAAGAGGAAGGGGTTCCTCAACATGTCAAATGACGGCGATGACAGCGACCAGGCTTTCTCGCGACTGGTTTCCCAGTCGTTTTCCGGCCGGCTGACTCCGTACCAGCAACAGAAGATGCGAGACCAACTGGAACGCAGCAGCGAGACTCGCGCGTTTGCGAAGATCTCCTCGCTGATTCAGGACTCCGTTTCGGACATTGCGGAAAAGTCGCTGGCCGGAGTCGCGGACGTCGGGCCGGGGCTGTCTCAGGAGGCCAAAGCCCGGTTGAGAGATTCCGTCCGCCGCGCGCAGCAAAGCCGCAGCCAGGCGATGGCCGGAACTGCCGTGCCGGAAGATACCGCCGACCATTTGCCGGTTGATCCGCTGGGACGAACGCTGGCCGGAACGCACGACATGTCCGAAGACGCGGGCAGCCGTCGCACGTCATCGCAGTTTACTCTGCAGCGGAAACTGGGAGCCGGCGGCCTGGGAACCGTCTGGCTGGCTCGCGACGAACGCCTGAAGCGCATGGTCGCGCTGAAGGAAATTCATCCGGATGCCGCCGAATCGCCGCGGTCCTGGGAACGATTTCTTCGTGAAGCCGAAATCACCGGCCACCTGGAACACCCCAACATCGTTCCGCTGTACCAGTTCGGCACCGATCAGGACACCGGGCAGCCGTTTTACGCGATGCGGTTCGTAGGGAAACGCACACTGGTCGACGCAATCGAAGAATACCACGACCGGCGCGAATCCGGCCACGACGTGGCCGTGGATCTGCAGAAGCTGCTGATCGCGTTCATCGGTGTCTGCCAGGCAATCGCCTACGCTCATTCACGAGGCATCATTCATCGCGATCTGAAACCTGAAAACGTCGCGCTGGATAACTTCGGTCAGGTCGTTGTGCTCGACTGGGGACTGGCGCGAGTGTCATCGGACTATGACGCCGAAAGCGTTATTTCCGGAAGCCGCGTCGCAGCGGACATCGGGCCGGGGCAGACGATGGCCGGCGAAGTGATCGGTACGCCACTGTATATGGCTCCGGAACAGGCTGCCGGCCATCAGGAAAAAGTTGATCACCGCACCGACGTGTACGGTCTGGGAGCAATCCTGTTCGCGATGCTGACCGGCAGAGCTCCCCACGAAAAGAGCAGCGTCGGCAGCAACGGCGTCCGGCCGGTGGCGGAACTGCTGCAGGTGATTGCCGAGTCCGCGTCGCCGAGACCGCGAGACTACTTTTCCGGCATTCCGCTTGGCCTGGACGCGATCGTCGCGAAGGCCATGGAATTCAAACAGCACTCGCGCTTCCAAAGCGCTATGGAGCTGGCCGAAGCCGTGGAACGCTGGATGGCCGGTCGCAGCGAACGCCGCCGGCAATACGCGAACGCTCGCGGCGAAGGCCGCGAACTGCGCACCAGCATGCAGAACTTTGTCCGCGACCTGGAACGCAACGCCCGCTTCATGGCCAGCCTGCCGCCGATTCAGGGCATCGTGAACAACAAACTCGGCCGCGATGAAGAAGATATCAGCATCTGGCGCGAACGGCTGGCGGTGATCTTTCGAGGTCTGCTGCGAACCAACTGTGACTTCTGCTCCGTGTCACTGTGCGAAGTCAGCGGGGATCAGTTTCAGGAAGTCGTGCGCGTCGACCGGCAGAAAACGGATATGTCAAACGTCCGGACAATTCCCGCAAGCCGGCTGACGTCCGGCCCGATGACGGACTGCTTCCGGTCGGTGATGAACGGCGCGATCGACGAAGTCCGCGTGTTCCTGACGTCACGCTGCTCCACACCGTCATCGACGTCCGCCGGATTTCTGATCGCCGGCATTCCCGTGTTCGATGAGGCAACGGAAGAACCCTTCGGGTTCGTCATCGTCGAAGCCGGGCTGGTGCGGCTGACGGAAAACCTGATCCGCAACCGCCTGCGTTCGACGGAGAAAGTCTTCGTGCTGAACAACAACTGCGGCGTGCTGGTACAGATGGACCGCGACGGAACACGCGTCACCGAAAACGACGGCAAGTCCATGAATTCCGTATGCTCAAGCTGGAGCACCGTCCTGCCCGTTCTGAAGGAACGCGGTGAGTTTCAGGACGAACAGGACTTCTCCGTCTACGCCACTCGAGTCGACATCGTGCCCGGTGAAGAATCACTGGCACTGGTCCTGTGGCTCGGCAAAGAATAGCCGCCGCATAACCGCCGGGTCGTTCAGAGTTCGCCAGGAAACTCTGATCAGCTTCAGCGTCTTCCGGCCGAATGTCGGCATCAGACGTTTCGTCCAATGATTACTTCGTGCTGTTCAAGTCCTTCGTGGTGACACGAATGCGGGACGGCCGGACGGTCAGCTACGGCGGCTACATTTCCAGTGGTACCGGCGTTAGACTGCTGCAAGATCTTTCGGGGACCTGGCGTCGCTGCGAGTCTCCGAAGCCAGCAGACCGACGATTTCCGGGACAGTTCTGACACCTATGGAGACGTTCATTCAACCGATGTTGCTTGCGGCGGGAGAACACTCAGCCGGGGCATCGTCTGCCGCCGGTGATTTGCTGCAGGTCACCATCGCTCTGATCCTGGTGGCAGTCAACGGGTTCTTTGTCGCCGCCGAGTTTGCACTCGTCAAAGTGCGAGGCAGCCAGATTCAGGAAATGGTGCGGCAGGAACGGCCGTTTTCCGGAACGGCTCAGTGGCTGGTGGAACGGCTCGACGGATCGCTTTCCGCCTGCCAGCTCGGCATCACGATGGCCTCACTCGCGCTGGGCTGGGTGGGCGAACCGGCGTTTGCCCGCCTGCTGGCGCCGGTGTTCCGCGCGGTGGGAATCACGTCCGAAACCGCCGTCCACACCATCGCGTTTATCGTCGCGTTCACGGCGATCACCGGGCTGCACCTAGTGATCGGCGAACAGGCGCCGAAGATCTTTGCGATTCGCCGGTCGGAGCAGATGGTGCTGTGGTGCGCAGTGCCGATGAAGCTGTTCTACATCTTTTCGTATCCGCTGCTGGTCAGTCTGAACTGGACAACGTCGCTGATCCTTGCACGCTTCGGTATCCATGGCGCCGGTGGACACAGTACTCCTCACAGCGAAGACGAAATTCGGGCGCTGATCCGGGAAGCTCACATTCACGGCGACGTCACGCGTCATGAACACCACTTGCTGAACGCCGTGTTTGAATTTGACGACATGATCTGCCGGAAGGTCATGGTCCCCCGTGTTGATGTGGAATGGCTGGACGTTTCGCAGTCGCTGGACGACTGCATCGAAAAGGCGCGCCGCAGTCGTCACACTCGGTTCCCGCTGTGTGAAGGATCGCTGGACAAGGTCGTGGGAGTCGTCCACATCAAGGATCTGATTGGTCTGACAGCCGACGACGACATCGATCTGAAATCGCTGCGGCGTCCGCCGAAACACGTTCCGGAAACCATTCCCATCAGCCGGCTGTTGCAACACTTTCAGGCGACTCGCCAGCACCTGGCATTTGTGGTGGACGAATACGGTTCCGTCAGCGGAATCGTCACTCTGGAAAACGTGCTGGAACAGATCGTTGGTTCCGTGGAAGACGAATTCGACATGGAAACTCCGGACATTGTGCCGGATGGCCCGGGGCAGTTCATCGTGCATGGCAGCACCGCCATCGAAAAGCTGCAGACTGTTCTGAATCTGAACCTGGATGACGAAGACGTCGATACGTTTTCCGGCTACCTGATGGCTCGCGCCGGTCAGATTCCGGAAGCCGGAGCGAAGATTGAGTTCCACGGCGCCACCGCGGAGATTCTGGAAGTTCGCCATGCGCGAGCGGAGCGAGTTCGCGTGACATTGCCGGATCAGGCCGCCGGGCATTCGACGGCCGCCGAGGTCGACGATTCCAGGGATGATTCTGAACACCGCTAAGCATGCGACAGTGTGACGAACGGATCGACAACAGGGCACGTGCCGTCTGATTTCCGGCGCAGTGGACTTCTGTCGATCTGTCTTGAGCGGCCCTTGCATTCGCGCAACACCTGCATTCTTCCCTGTTTTACATTTGGGGCCTTGCAGCTGTCCCGCAAAGGAATCTTTCTGAACAGGATGAGCCTGTCGCGGATTGAGTCGACGGACAGTGATGCGGCGTCTTCATTCGAAACCGGTTCTGTTTTTTCCGGCATTCCCTGGAAATCCTGGGCGCGGCGCGCTTTTCGTTTTTCGTTTCGCTGGTCAAATACGCGCTGGTCTTTGAGTTCCAATAATTGATCAAAAATCAATCTGGCCCTGCGGCCCATCGAAAGGTGCATCCCGATCCCTTCACTCGCTGTGGAAACTGTCTCACACCACGTGTCTGAGTCGGTTCTCTGATGTCTTCAGGGAGTCAAACGGCTTTTCGATGAACCGCAATCCGTCCGGCGAATTATGCGACACGAAACGCAGAGGATTTTCGAGGGCCGGTCTGCATAGTTTGACATGGCGCACGGAAGGTCGTTGCGTCCGGGGGTTTGAACAACTTCGATTCACAGAAGGAGAAACAAGTGTTGAACAAATGGAAACTGCCGCTGGCGCTGTTTGCGGTCTGCGGCACTACGGCGATTGCCGGTGAGTGTTACCCCGTTTGCAGTCCGTGCAATACGTCCTGCACAAGTTCTTGTGGCAGCATCTGCGACACCGGATGCGGCACGGCGTCATGTGCGACAGCGTCGTGCGGCACAGCATCATGCGGTGGGAGCGGGTGTGCGTCTGCCGAATGTGGTCAGCAGTTCCAGACTGTCACGCGGACAATTATGGTCCCGCAGCAGTTCACGGAATCGCGAACGATCACAACGACGGAGTACCGCCAGGAACAGCGGACTCGCAACTACACAGTCATGAAGCAGGTTCCCGTCACCGAAGAACGAACACGCACGTTCACCGTGATGGTTCCTCACCAGCGGACCCGGGAAGAGACCTATACGGTGTCGGTTCCGATTCAGAAGAGCCGTGAGGAAACCTACACAATCATGGTGCCGACTCAGGAAGAGCGTCAGGCCACACGCACTGTCACCAAGACCGTTTTCGACGACCAGGAACAGTCGTACACGGTCATGATTTCGTCGCCGGAAGAACGTCAGGGAACTCGCACCGTCTGCAGGACTGTCTTCGACGAACAGCAGCAGACATACACCGTTCAGGTACCGACTCAGGAACAGCGTCAGGGAATCCGCACTGTCTGCAAGACGGTTTATGACGATCAGGAACTGAGCTACACCGTTCAGGTGCCGACTCAGGAACAGCGACAGGGAACGCGCACGATCTTCAAGACAGTCATGGAAGACAAGGAACAGAGCTACACAGTGCAGGTGCCTTATCAGGAAGAACAGACCGGAACTCGCACGCTTTGCAAGACGGTTCCGGTCACTCGAACCCGAACGGTTTGCCAGGATCTCGGTCACTGGGAAGAGCAGCCGATCTCGACATGTTCCGCCGGTTGCGGTGCAATTGAATCGTCGTGTGGCTCGTCCTGTGCTTCCGCCTGCGGTTCCGGCTGCGGCACCTCGTCCTGTGGTTCGTCGTCGTGCGGTTCTTCCTGCGGCGGTTGTTCGACCACGATTGCGTCGTGCGACAGCGGTTGTGGTTCCATCCAGACAGCCTGTGCAACACGGCGCGTCTGGGTTCCCAACGTCGTGCAGTCTCAGGTTGAGTACACAGCCTACGAACAGCAGCAGGTTCAGGAACAGTACACCTACAGCGTCACGAAGTATCGTCCCGAAACCAAGACTCGCACCATCCAGGTCGCTCGCCAGGTGACGGAAGAAGTCCCGTACACCTACACCACGACCGTGATGAAGCCGGAAACCCGCACACGAACAGTGCGGACCGCGCGCCAGGTCAGCGAGCAGGTACCGTACACCTACACCACGACCGTGATGAAGTCGGAAGAACGGACTCGCACGATTCAGGTCGCGCGTCAGGTTTCGGAGCAGGTGCCGTACACGTACACCGTGACGGTCTGCAAGCCGGAAACTCGCACCCGCACGATCCGCGTGGCTCGCCAGGTGACGGAAGAAGTCCCGTACACCTACACCACGACCGTGATGAAGCCGGAAGAACGCACTCGCACCGTCAACTTCACCGTTACGGAACAGCAGCAGAAAACGCGGACGGTCAACTTCACGGAATGCGTCCCCGAAGAACGAACCCAGACCTACACCGTCACAAAGATCAACTGCGTCCCGGAAGAAAAGACCGAGACGTACACGGTCAGCGTGCCGTTTCAGGTGCAGAAGGAAGTTCCTGTGACTGTCTGCCGCATGGTTCCGCAGACAATCACGGAACAGATCCCGGTTCAAAGCTGCGGCACATGCAGCTCGTGCCAGTCGACATGCTGCAACTAACGTAGTTGCAGACTTCGTCACATGAACAGAACCCCGTGACTTCGGTCACGGGGTTTCTTGTTGCGCCGACACCTGTCGCATCCTGTGAACGCAGGTGACACACCGGGAAGAAGCCGGTACGTCCGCGCCCGTCCAGCGCTGACACAACCGGGTGTCGTGCCCGGCGCTGCGCAGACGGATCGATGCTGTTTGGGATTCTCGCGGAATCTGTCGAGTCGACGATTATTCGACCTCGATGTCAGAAGGTTTGCTTCCCGCTGCCGTACGGACGGGAGCTTCCGACGATGTCTGAGATGCCGTGCGTACGCCAGAGATTGTCTGATCGGCCTGCACCAGCTTCACCAGGTCGTGCCGCTGCAGCATTTCATAGATCGCGCCGCGGCCGGCATACAGACCGTGGTCCAGTTTGCGGTTTGCCGCGCTGCATACGCCAATCAGCCGTCCGGCGCTATCGAACAGTCCGCCGCCGGACCTGCCGTGAATTGGCGCAATGGCGCAGATCAGATGGTCCGCTCCCAGGTACAGATTGACGTCCCGCACGGAAATCTGCTGGGACGTCGGCCGTGCTCCGTTGTTGCACCCGATGCTCATCACCGGATCGCCTTTTGCGATTTCGTCCGAAGACAAATCAACCTGCGCGAACGGCAAGACTTTCATGGGACGGATGGTAATCAGGCCGACATCGGAATCGATGTGGTGACCCACGATCTCACCCAGATAAATGCGGCTTTCGTCTTCGCCAAAGACGTCGACTTCAACCAGAGCGTCATCACCGGCGCGGTCCATGATGTGGGCACACGTCAGGACCAGAGCGTATCCGGGGCTGCTCTGGATAATCGTCCCGGAACCGACCTGAGTTCGGTCGGATTCTGTGATCCGAATTCGCACCGTGGCGGCCATCGGATTCCATTGTTCCGGTACTGAGCCGAGGTCATCCGCGGCAAAGAGTCCCGCGGGGACGGCAACGGCGAGCAGCGCAAACACGATTCGGGTCATACCGGCCTCCTTGCCGGAACGAGGGGACTGTCATGCTGTCATAGGTGTCGCAGGCAGGGCCTTCCTTGATCTTGGGGCGATTCAGGCGGAGTGTTTTGCGACACGTGAGAATTTGACGCAACGGCAGAATGTCGCCGATGGGAATGAAATCGCGGCGCTCCGGAATCACAGCTCGGGAATTCGCGGCGAAATCGGCAGAGACTGCGGCACCGGCGGCCGATCACTGTGATCCGGCCAGAGTTTCCCGCGCGGCACACCCGGCGAATATTGCCGACATTCCCGCGGAACGTTCTCGAGAACACGCGACGCAAAACTTCGTCAGCGGGTCGCCGTTATGAGGCGTGCGGCAGATGTGAGTTTACCGGCCAGACGTCGGGCGGTATCCCCGGTTCCCTGCAAACACAACCGCGGCTTGCGCTTTGTCAGGCATGGATCGGTGGGTCGTGTGCCACTGGCTGTGCCAGTGCTTTCCGGAGTGCAGGGCACTGGCACAGCCAGTGGCACACATCGATTCACGATGGACAGGGCGCTAGCGCCGTGCGGCTCGCGTGCAGGTAACGACTCATCTGTCGCTCGTCTTACGAATCGATAACGTCCCGGACGACTCGCCCGTGGACATCGGTCAGGCGGAAGTCGCGGCCCTGAAAGCGGTGCGTGAGTTGTTCGTGATCGAAACCAAGCTGGTGCAGCAGTGTCGCGTGCAGGTCATGGACGTGAATGTGTTCGTCGATGACGGCAAACCCAAGTTCATCGGTCTTGCCGTACAGCAGTCCCGGCCGGAAACCTCCTCCCGCGACCCACAGCGTAAACGCGTCGATGTGATGATCCCGACCGCCGACCTTTTCTTCGCGGACTTCGCCCATGGGAGTCCGACCGAATTCTCCGCCCCAGATCACGATCGTGTCTTCCAGCAGGCCGCGTTCCTTCAGGTCCAGCACCAGTGCGGCAGACGCCTGGTCGGTTTCGCGGCAGACCTGTTCCAGATCGCCGGTCAGCGTCTGTCCCTTGCCGCCGTGGTGGTCCCAGTCCGTGTGGTACAACTGCACAAAGCGGACACCGCGTTCGACAAGCCGCCGTGCCAGCAGACAGTTGTTGGCAAAGGAATTCCTGCCGGGCTCCGCGCCGTAGGCCGTCAGTGTGGATTCTGATTCGGAGCCGATGTCCATCAGTTCCGGAGCACTGCTCTGCATCCGAAATGCCATTTCATAGGCGTTGATGCGAGTGGAAATCTCCGGATCGCCGGTAACGTCGTAGCGTTCGCGGTTCAGCGTGCCGACCAGATCGAAGAATCGCCGCTGGTGTTCGGGGGTAATTCCCTCGGGGCTGGTCAGGTTCAGAATCGGGTCGCCGGTTCCTCGAAACGGAACGCCCTGAAACGTGGAAGGCAGGAATCCCGAAGACCACAGTGCGTTGCCCGCGCGAGGACCTCGGGGACCGGACTGCAGCACGACGAAGCCGGGCAGATCACGCGATTCGCTGCCCAGACCATACGTCACCCATGAACCCATGCTGGGACGGCCGGGCACCTGAAAACCAGTGTTCATGAACAGCTTCGCCGGCCCGTGATTAAACACGTCCGTCGACATGCCTCGCAGCCAGCAGACTTCGTCGACGATCTTCCGGTGATGCGGCAGAAGTTCGCTGAGTTCCATGCCGCAGTCGCCATAACGAGCGAAGCGGCGAATCGATCCCAGCAGCCGGGCTCCCTTCGGCAGAAACGCAAACCGTCGACCCTTTACCAGCGAATCGGGCGGCAACTGTCCGTGGTACTTTTTCAGCGCCGGTTTGTCTTCGAACAGTTCCAGATGGCTTGGTCCGCCGGCCATAAACAGATAGATGACGTTTTTCGCTCGCGGCGCGTGATGACCCAGCCGCGGCGTCATGTCCTGGTGAGTGGCGGCTGCGGCGTCGCCAGCCAGCAGGCTGTGCAGAGCGATCGAACCGACGCTGAGTCCGGACGTCGAAAGGAACTGGCGGCGAGTGTTGTGGTCGGTCAGCATGGCAGGGTTGCCTCGAAAGTTGCCGAAGGAGGCCGTGTGGCAGGAGTGTTCGTGCGGCGGGACCGTTCGTGTAGCTGGAAAATTCGTGTGCGAACACAGTGCGATCGGGACTACTCCCGTGTAATGAATTCGTCGGTATTGATCAGAGCCCGTGCGACGGCAGTCCACGATGCGGCTTCGGCGGCGGAAATCCCTTCCGGCAGTTCCCGGCCGACGATCTGCCTGGCCGCGTCGCTGTCGGCCGAAAAATGTTGAAGCTCGCTTTGGTAGAACTCCACAACGGCGCTTCGTTCCGAATCGGACGGCGAGCGCGAGAAGCAGGTTCTGTAGAGGTGTTCGATCCGTTCCTGAGTTCGTCCGGTGCCGGGAACATCCTGCAGCAGTTTCACGCCGGCACCGGCCGCCATTTCGATCAGGCCCTCATCGTTCGCCAGAGTCAGTGACTGCAGCGGCGTATTCGAACGAACGCGAGCCGTGCAGACGGACTGAAAATCGGGTGAGTCAAACGTTGTCAGCATCGGATGGGGAGCACTGCGATAGAAGCGAGTGTACATCGTGCGACGATAGCGGGCGGGGCCGGCGTCGGCTTTCCAGTTCTTGTTCTGCTGAGTAAACGCGTAGACTCCTTCGGGCTGCGGCGGCCGGACACTGGGACCGCCGATTCGATTGTTTAGCAGGCCGCTGACACACAGGGCCGCGTCGCGCACGATTTCCGCTTCGAAGCGAAGTCGGTTCTGACGCAACAGAAGCTGGTTCAGCGGATCCACCTGGCCGGCGCGATCCGCCGTAGGTGACTCGGCAACGCCAGCTCCGCCGGCAGCGTCCCGGCTGCTCACGCGTGATGACTGTCGGTACGTCGCGCTGGTGACGATCAGCCGGTGAAGCGACTTCCGCGACCAGCCGTCCTTCACGAATCGAAAGGCCAGCCAGTCCAGCAGTTCCGGATGCGTGGGGAATGATCCCTGAGTGCCGAAGTCGTTTTCGGTAACCACCAGGCCGGAGCCGAAAAACTTCAGCCAGGTGCGATTCACGAAGACTCTCGGCGTCAGCGGATTGTCCGCTCGAACAAGCCACTTAGCGAGATCCAGACGAGTGGGCGTCTGACCTTCGGCAACCGACATGGCCGGGAAGATCGCCGGAACGTCGGCCGTCAGCGGCCCACTCTGAACGTCCGGTCGCAGAAAATCTCCGCGAATGAAGCGGTACGTCGTGCGGGGTTCCGCCAGATCCTTCATCACCATGCAGCGCGTTGATGAGCCAAAGCCGGCCGCTTCCCGCGCGGCTTTCAGATCCGCCTGAGCGGCCAGCAATTCCGTGTCCTGCTGCAGGAATGCTTCCGCGATCAAACGGTTCTGGTCATCGATGCGCTGCGAAGATTCCGTTTGCAGCGCCGCCACGACTTCCTGACTGGTCACCTGACCGGGTGTTTGGTCGGAAACATCCATGGCAAAACGCCCGATGTTGTAGAAGCCTTCCAGAGCCTGATGTTCCAGAGTCATAGCCAGCCGCGACCCGGCCTCCACCTGCAGCGGCGGATCGAAGACGTAGTACGCTTCGTGCCCGGCATTCATTTTGACATCGGAACGGCCGGTGACGTTGATGGCCCATCCGCTGCCCGAGTTTCCGTCGATCGAATTCTGCACGGCGTGTCCGGCCTGATGGTGAGACGCCTGAGTCCTGGCGATGTCCACCAACTGCGCCCCGACTTTCACTCGAAAACCGGTCAGCACGAAGTTGCCGTTGTCGGCCAGTCCAGGACCATTCTTCGGCAGCGATTCGTGCGGCAGAACTCGCAGCCGAATCGCGGCCACGGACGTCAATTGCGGCAGCTCGCACGATACTTCGTACGTTTCCTTTTCGGCACCGCGGTCGGCGAGCAGCGACAGATCGTCAAGCAACTTCAGCTTCGCCGATCTCGCGCCGAATTCCACCGGACGCAGCGGCTGCCAGTCGATGGCGACCGGAGTCTGTTCGGATGCTGCCAGGTATTGCGTTTCCCACGATGTGCGGCGCTCCTGCTGAGTCGCCTGTAGTCGTTCAATTCGCTGCTGTGAATCCGTCAGAGCTTCGGCCAGTTTCGGCGGCAGCGGATCCAGCAGCAGTTCGTTCTCGCGAACTTCAACCGTCGGACCGACGTTGTTGACGTCTTCCGTTTGATTGAAGAATGCAAACAGCCGAAAGAATTCCTCCTGAGTAATCGGGTCGAACTTGTGGCTGTGGCATTGAGCACAGCCGACCGTCAGTCCCAGCCACACGGCTCCCGTTGTGTTCACGCGGTCAATCACTTCTTCGTTGCGGAACTGTTCGTCGTCGGTACCGCCTTCTTCGTTGATCAGTGTGTTTCGATGAAATCCGGTGGCCACAAGCTGACCCTTCGTCGGGTGCGGCAACAGGTCTCCGGCAATCTGTTCAATCGTAAACGTGTCGAACGGCATGTCGTCGTTGATGGCTTTGATGACCCAGTCGCGATACGGCCACATCGTGCGGTCGCCGTCGATGGTGTAGCCGTTGGAGTCCGCGTATCGCGCCTGGTCCAGCCAGTGTCGCCCCCAGCGTTCGCCGTAGTGCGGACTGGCCAGAAGATCGTCGACAAGCTGTTCGTAAGCGGCATCGGACGGATCAGCGACAAACGCTTCCACCACTTCGGGCGAAGGCAGCAGCCCAACCAGATCAATATACAGCCGTCGCACAAGAGTCGCCGGATCGGCCTGCCGGGAAGGCTGCAAGCCGCTGGCCCGCAGCTTTTGAACGATGAAGGCATCGACGCCGTTGCGAACGTACCTGGCCGATTCCGGGTCGACGTTCGGCGGTGCGACGTCCGCGACCGGCTGGAAGGCCCAGTGATCGTCGTAGGTGGCTCCCTGTTCGATCCAGCGGTGCAGAAGTTTTCGTTCTTCGTCGGTCAGCCGTTTTCTGGTTGCGGCGGGAGGCATCCGAATCGATTCATCGTCGGCGGAAATGCGTTCGATCAGCAGGCTATTATCGGGAGCACCGGGGACGATCGCCGCGGATCCATCACGATCGGCGACGGCCGTGTTGCGCTGATCCAGCCGCAGGTCTGCTTCACGGGCTCCGGCATCGGGACCATGACACTGAAAGCAGTTGTCCGCCAGAATGCGTCGAATGTCGCGGTTCCACGACACGCGATCACTGTTCGGCGCGGACCTTCCACTGTGGGTGTCATCCGCGTATGTCGCGTTTAACGAAATCGCCGCTGAGTAACCTGCGACGACCAGCACGACGTGAACGATTCTCAGCAATGCCATGACACCACGGTCCGCCAGGATTCAGGAATTCGCGGCCATCGGCGTGATTCGCAGCCGCGTTTGACAGTCGTCAGCAGACGTTCTGCAGGCGTTCAAGGTATCCCCAATTGCGGTGCGTAGCAACTTCCGACCGGCAATCACCGACTACCGTCACGTTGCCTGGGCGGCGGCCCTCGTGCCTGTTGTCAGCCGATCTGTCGCCGGGAATTGGTTCTCTGCTGTGGGCAACGAAATTCTGGCGTATTCCATCGGGTCGGTGGCGCTGTAGACTTCCTGAGTCCGGTTCGCCTGCTCATGTTGAGGCAGGTTTTTCGATCCACCGCCAATTTGCCGCGCTGTCGCCTCGGATCAAACGACGGAACGGGTTGACTCGAACAAAGACGGAAGTCTCCGCGTGTCTGCTACCGACGTATTGGAAATCGACGTCTCCAGCCTTACGGAACGACGGCGGCTGGTCGCTGACTTTCGCGACAGGGCGGCGCAGCGTTCCGGTTCCGGCGACAGCGGGATCGAAATCTGTGAGTGGTACTCCGACCGGCTGGACGAACTGCTGACGGCGATGGTTCGTCACCAGCTTGTCCGGCAGGGCGTTTCGGAAGACGCGCCGTTCGCAGTTGTCTGTGTCGGTGGCAACGGTCGTCGTCGACCGGCGCCGTATTCGGATCTGGATCTGCTGCTGGTTGCCGAATCGAGGTCGCTGGCACGGCTGTCTCCGATGCTGTCGGGCTTCGTGCGCGACTGCTGGGACACCGGTTTTCAGCTTGGTCACAGCATTCGTTCACCGGACGACGTGGTTCGCTTTGCTCTGGAGGACGTGCAGTTTGCGACATCACTCATCGAAATGCGGCTGCTGACCGGTTCGGCAAGTCTGTTCGATGCCGTGTGTCAGAAAGTCCAGCGACGCGTGTTCGGCGGAGACAATCCGGAGCTGTTCGTCGCGCGGTGTGTGGCCGCTCGGCGCGAGGAATGGATGGCTCGCGGAGATTCCGTCAATCAGGTGGAACCGGACGTCAAACGATCGCCGGGCGGACTGCGAGATCTGCACCTGCTGCGCTGGGTGACCTTTGTTCGTCACGGAGATTCCCATCCGGCCACGATGCTGGAACACGGCGAACTGCGCACTCGCGAACTGGCGGCCCTGACGGGCGCCGACGAATTCCTGACGACGCTGCGAGTCCGGCTGCACTGCCAGGCGAAGCTGAAACAGGACGTGCTGACTCGCGAACTGCAGCTTCAGCTTGCCAACGGGAAAATCTCCGGCGACCGGGACTCCCTGCGCGGCGTCGAAATCTTCATGCAGGAATATTTCCGGCAGACGTCGCAGGTGTCGGAAATCACACGCCGCGTAACGGAAGTGCCGCAGTCGCCTTCGATCCTGAAGCGATTCTATAAGGCCATTCTGCCTTCGCGCACGCCCGATGGCTACAAGATTGAAAACGACGTGCTGGACCTGGACGCCGCCGCCGTCGCCGGGCTGCGGAACGATCCGGTCGCCCTGCTGGACGCCTTTCTCTACGCAGCGACGGAAGAGCTGAGCCTGGCACCGTGGCTTCGCAAGTCCATCGGCAAGATCGCTCCCCACCTTCCCCGCAACCTGTCGCGCGAAGCGACTCAGCGGTTTCGCAGAATCCTGCGAACCGCCGACGGACTGCCGCAGACTCTGCGGATGATGAACGAAACCGGTATTCTGCAGTGGCTGATTCCGGAGTTCGCCGAAATCGGCTGCCTGATTCAGTTCAATCAGTATCACAGCTACACGGTCGACGAACACACGCTGAAAACGATTCACGAAGTTGTGGCGCTGGCGCGTGATGAATCTCCCGTCGGTTCGGCGTATGAGGGTGTTCGCCACAAGGCCACGCTGCATCTTTCGCTGCTGATGCACGATATCGGCAAGGGACGTGAAGGCGATCACAGCATCATCGGCGCTGAAATCTGCGAAGGCGTTGCGACGCGCCTGCAGATGGCGGAACACAAGAAACAGATGATGAAGTTTCTCGTCCGGCACCATCTGGTGATGCCGGACCTGGCGTTTCGACGCGACATTACCGACCCGTCACTGCTGACAGACTTCGCTCGGCTGGTGGGATCGCCTGAACAGCTTCGAATGCTGTACGTGCTCAGCGTTGCCGACATCAGAGCCGTCGGGCCGGATGTCTGGACCGACTGGAAGGGTGAACTGCTGGCGGAACTTTACGGCCGAACGATGGAGATCGTCAGCGGCCGGCCGTTTCAGCATATGGAGCAGGAGCGGCTGCACACCATCCGCGAACACGTGCGACAGTCGATTGTTCCGATCCCCGGTCATTCCGGTCCGGAGTGGTCCGCATGGATCGACAAGCAGTTGAACGCGCTGCCGCCCTTTTATCTGATGACGGAGAACCCCGATCGCATCGCCCGCGACCTGGACATCATGCAGCAACTGGGCAATGCAGAAGTCCGCATTGAAGGCCAGCATGATGCGGAAACCGATACGGTGCGATATCGCATCCTGGCATCGTCGGCGTTCGAACCCGGCAGTTTTCACAAGATGGCGGGCATCCTGTCGGGACTGCGAATGGACATCTGCACGGCTCAGTCCTGCACAATGGCCGACGGAACTCTGATCGCCTGTTTTCAGGTCATCGACAACGACTTCAGCGGTCCCGTGCCTGATGCCCGCATCAACAGTGTTTCGCAGGCGATGATTGATGTGCTGACCGGAAAAATTTCGGTGGACAGCATCTTTCGCAAGAGCAGCGTCTTTCGCATGAAACGCCAGGCGAAATCATTCCTGAAAGTGCCGCCACAGGTTTCCATCGATAACGACTGTTCGGAAAAATTCACTGTCGTTGACGTGTTCGCGATGGACAGTCCCGGCCTGCTGTACACGCTGGCCCTCACGCTGCACCAGCACGGCATGTCGGTGGAACTGACTCGCATCGCCACACGGATCGATCAGATCGTCGACGTGTTCTATATTGTCGACGCGTCCGGCCGGAAGGTCACCGATTCCGGCGTGCTGGAATCGCTGCGCTCAGCGCTGATGACCGAACTGCAGGCCCTGCACGACGCGTAGTCCCGCGCGTAGTCCCGAAGGAACAACGATGCCGAAGAAGAACAGCCGTCGCCAAAGTGCGAAAGATGACTGTTTTCCCTGTCAGCTTGTCGAACACGACGACACGTTCAGCGTGATTCTTACGAAATTCAATCTTCTCGAAGACCGTCTTCCGGAACCGGACGCGGGTGGTTATGCGGTGGAAAAGCTCGCCCGCCGGCTTGTTCGCGCAAACAAGCTGAAAGGTATCAGGTTCGACTCGGAAGCCAGCATGTTCTGTGCGTACGCAGACGAGAAGGCTCCGCTGCTGGCACTGTGTTCTCTGCTGCGTGAACAGTCCGGCGGACAGGATCAGCATCAGCCGGCGGCCGTGCAGAAACCAAAGATTTCACACAAAGCGGCCCGCAAACTGCTGCAGAAGGGCTTTCTGGATTCGCTGAACGGCAAGGCTCAGAAGGAATACCTCAGCAAGGTTCCGCCACCACCGCTCAGCCGGCAGCAGGCCGAACTGATGCGTCTGCTGCGCGAAGGCAGCGACGCCGAGAAACTTAAGGCGGCACGGAAAATCAACAGCGAAGCCAGAAACCTGGTCCGCAGCGTCGACCACTATCTGTCCCATCCCGATACCGTGACGCGGATGCTGGCGTGCTGCGATAACGAAAAGAACGACTCCGCCACCTATCGCGAAATCATCTGGGCGCTGGTCTTTATCTGCAACCGCCATCTGCCGGACCGCCGCATTGCTCCGTACTTCGAATCCTGCCTGGAAAGCAGCGACGCTCAGACGCGAATTCTGGGACTTTGGGGCCTGAAGAATATCGGATTGCTCACGGAGAAAATGGTGCAGGCGTTGCTGGAAGACAAGTCAAAGAAAGTCCGCGACGAGGCCGAACGTTACGCCGACTGGGCCGGCTACGCCCGTGACTTCGAGTACTGGGCGGAAGAAGAAGAATAGCGCCTTCGCCGCCGTAATCGCGTTCGGCGTGATTGCGTTCTGACAGTCGCCCGCGGTCCCGCGGCGACGTGACTTCCGTTGACGCAGAACCGGTATGCGCCGAGTCCGGTGAGCCGTTCATTCAGGCCGCGCTGACCGGCGATGGCGCGGAGCCACATGACTCGCCCAGCGCAACCGGCAGACTTCCGAAGTACCGCCCGCCCCGAGCCGCTTTGCATCGCCTGCGAACGTTGTCGCCTGGGT
Organism: Planctomycetaceae bacterium; assembly: GCA_041398785.1. Lineage (NCBI taxonomy): Bacteria > Pseudomonadati > Planctomycetota > Planctomycetia > Planctomycetales > Planctomycetaceae > Planctomycetaceae bacterium. The sequence goes on from JAWKUA010000019.1 coordinate 135,695, forward strand.
AAGGAAAAGCTCGACATGTCTCGGTCGCCAGTGTGTCCGTGACACGCTTTGAACCACAGCCCTTGCGGCAGTGCCGATCGCTCCGAAATTTCTTTTGAAACTTTGGCGGACCCTGAACGCCCGTTCGGCTCCTCCGATCGGCTGTTCCTGTCTGCGGACGGTCGGCAGATTGAGCCGATCGAACACCGTCGGGAATCCCACCCGTCTGACCGACAGCAGCCGTCGAGCATTCCGCTGCAAACGGATCCGCCCGAGACAGTCTGTGTTCCATGCGTTCGTTCTTTTCACAATCTCGTCTCACAGGAAGCAAGTATGAACATCCAATGGCTGGAATCCATCGCAGCGCGACTGCGGCCTCAGCGTCGTCGACAAGCCCGTCGGCCGCAGCGGCTGTCTACCGAGAATCTGGAAAGTCGGCAGTTGCTGACGATGCTCACACCGGTCAGCGTCGCCGCCGGGACGACGCCGACCGAGGTCGAAGTGCACGACTTCAACTCCGACGGCATCAACGACATCGTGGAATTGAATTCTTCGGCCAGCACCATCAGTGTGTTGCTTGGGAACGGTGATGGAACGTTCCAGCCCGGCATCAATACTCCTTCGGGCGGTACCGGAACGACGATGGCCGTGGCGGACTTTAACCACGACGGTTATCTGGACGTCGTGACAAATCACGGCGGCACGATTGACATGCTGCACGGCCGCGGCGACGGATCCTTTGAACTTCCGCACGTTTACCTGGTGGGAGCCTACGCCAATGACATCGAAGTCGGCGACTTTGATGAAGACGGTTACGAAGACGTCGTCACCGCCAGTTTTTCGTATGGCGGAACAACGGAATACTACCACAACGACGGGACCGGTTATTTCGACCGGCATCACAACAGTTCGATCGGACCGACGGGGCGGTACGTTGAAGTCGGTGACGTCGACGGCGATGACCACGAAGACCTGATTCAGACCGACGGAAACGGCATTGTTGCCGTGTTGTCCGGTTACGGCGATGGCAGCTTCCAGTCGCGGCAATGGGTCAACACGGGTCATCGTGCCACCGACATTGAAGCCTATGACCTTAATCTGGACGGAATGGTCGAACTGATTGCAACCGACGGAAGTCTGGTTTCAATTTACGAAGGCAATACCGGCGGGTTGTATGAATCGCCATCGCAACAGTACTCCGTGGCCGGCGCCACGAAGCTGACCGTCGGTGATGTCAACAATGACGGCGTCGCCGATATCGTCACCAACGTTGGCGTCGTGATTCTGGGACGCGGCGACGGACACTTCTACGCTCCAACCAGCTACGGGGCAGCCAGCGGAACTGACATCACACTGGGCGATATCGACGGCGATGACGTGCTCGACGCTGTTGCTTCATCACCCGGCGGCGCCGGCAGCGGAGTCGGCATCAGCTACAACGCCAATAATGATCGCGAACTGCTGGCCGGCGCGACGCAGCTTGTCGTCAGCAGCGGAGCGTCGACGATCGCCGGTGCACCGTTTGCAGTGACCGTGACGGCTCGGGATGCCAGCGGCAACGTCGTCACGGACTTTCTGGGAACCGTCGGCATCAGCGGCGCACCGGGAACGATTCCCGTGTCGTACACTTTTTCGGCAGCCGATGGAGGAGTCGCCACGATTACCGACGCCGCGGTGTTGTTCCAGGCCGGAGCGGGGTCATATTCGGTAACTTCGCCGTTCCTGCCGGATGCCTCCGGAACGATCACCGTTCAGGCTGGAGCGACCGCAGGATTTGCAATTGAAGCGCAGGCTTCCGTCACAACGGCCGGCCAGTCGTTGATCGTGACGGTTGCGGGAACGGATGCTTATGGCAACGCAACCGGCGAATACGCGGGCACGGTGCGTCTGAGCAGTTCGGATTCGCAGGCCGGCCTGGCCGGCGACTACACATTCAGTGCCGCAGACGGCGGGAGTCATGAATTCGCCGTGACGCTGCGAACCGCCGGAAGCCAGACGATCACAGCAACCGACACTTCCGGAGGCTACTCCTCCAGCACGAATCCGATTCAGGTGAACGCCGCGGAGGCGTCAGCACTGTCGCTCGTCGGCGGCGGAGGGTACATCGGTGCGGCCAACGCCGTGCAAATCGCAGCCGTCGATCCGTTTGGAAACGTTGCCGCCGGGTACAACGGAATTGTCCATCTGTCCTCCTCAGATGCGGCATCGATCACATCCGGCGACGCTGCTTTACAGAACGGCGTCGGGACGTTTACCGTCACACCGATGACGCTGGGAACGCAGACGCTGACAGCGACGTCCGTGGACGATGCTTCCATCAGCGGCAGCGAGGTCATCGAAGTTACTCCGGGCTGGGGTGTCACGATGACCGCAACTCCGCTGGCGGCGGCTACGGCTGGAGAAACGCAGTCACTCACGCTGACGATGTTCGATTCCTTCGGAAACGTGTCGACCGTTTTCACGGGATATGTGACGGTGACGACGTCGGATCCGCGAGTTCCCGCGCGCAGCTACTACTTCAGTGCGGCTGACGCAGGCTCGAAGACCATTCCGGTCACTCTTTACACGGCCGGAACGCACAGCGTCACCGCATCCGTCAACGCGGACAGCAGCGTCACCGTGACTCAAACCGGCATTGCAGTCCGCGCGGGAGCCGCAGCGTACGCAACGGTGACACCGCTGCAGGATGTTGCGGCGGGTGAAACTCAGTCGGTGACTGTCACGGTCCGCGATGCCTACGGAAACGTTGCGGTCGACTATGCAGGCACGATCGGCCTGCGTACGGATAACGCGAATGCCACAGTCTCCGGTGACTACACATTTTCATCCGCCGACGCGGGCGTGCATACGTTTTCGATCGCGATGATGGAATCAGGAAGTTCGACAGTGTCCGTCGTGGATATCGGCACAAGCCGAACACTGTACCTGCAGACTGACATTCACATCGCTGCCGGTGCTGTCGTCGGGTTCAACATGCGAGCCCCGTCAAATGTCGAAGTCGGGACGACGTTCACGATCACTGTCGAAGCGATTGACCAGTACGGAAATGTCGTCCCCAGCTACCGCGGCACGATTTCGTTCAAAGGTCCTTCGGGCAGCGGCGACATTCTTCCCACAACGTACACGTTCACGGCAGCGGATGCGGGAGAGCATGTCTTCACGGTTGTGCTGACGACAACTGGAAAGCAGAAGATCGAAATCCAGGACCTGTTTGACGGCAGCCTGAAGTCGAACACCACGATCGACGTCCGTGACTCCAGCTCCGGTGGTGGCGGTGGCGGTGGCGGCGGTGGTGGCGGCGGTGGCGGTGGCGGTGGCGGCGGTGGTGGCGGTGGCGGTGGTGGAAAGCGAGGCCGCTAGACTCGAACATCAGCTCCGCCACGTTCGACCATACGGGGAACAGGAGTTCGCGTCATTGGACGATTCACCGGCTGTTCCGGACAACGACCAGAGTTCGACATCGCCTGCAGACAACGACACATCCGGGCAATTTGGTTTCGTGATCGGCGCTGCTGCCGGCAAAGAATGGTTCAGACCGGAATCCCGGGTGCCTCACGGCATCCGGGATTTTTATTAACACTGGTTCCCCTCGTGCAGTGTTCCGGGCTATTTCGAATTCGAATCACCATCAACCGCCTTCCCAAGCGCGAATTCCGACAGGCGGTGCATTTTTCGTGTGTAGAAATCGTTGCCGTTGCGTTCGTCGAACTGACGTGTGATGCCGGCTGCCTGTGTCTGAAACCATGTGGCCAGCTCTGCAGGTTCGTACAGGCTGTCATCGCGAACGCATTCCAGTCCCTGCGGCAGGACCAGTTTGCGGCGGCGTCTGGAAACGGCGGCAAGGTGTTCCAGAAATATCCAGGACGCAACCAGAAATTCGCGCCGCATGTCGTCTTCACGGACATCCATTGCGACGGGAAGGTGCTTCTGAAACATGCGGGATGCCTGATCGGTGTCCTTTAGCCGCACGGCGTAAACCAGATGCGCAGCTACGGAGCTCAGAAAGTCCGGGTTGCGCGACACTGCGCGGTAGCCGAGGCGGTGATATCGTTTTGCTTCGTCGTCGCGCCCCAGCAGTGTCAGCGGACGCAGGATGGTTGCGTAAGTCGCACCGGGAACGGAATGACAGCGCTGTCGGCCGGAAAGAATCGGTTCGAGTGCTCGCAATCCGTCTTCCATGCGACCCAGAAACAGCAGAGTCCGGCCTTCCGCGCTGGTCTGACAGGCCGGACAATCCTGCAGCGAATCACCAGGCGCCGTCCGCCATTCACTGTGCCACCGGCGCACATCGTCAACATCGCCCAGGTCAATGGCATTGCGGCATTTCAGTTTGTAGAGCGGTGCCAGGCCGTGACCAAATTGCTTCAGACGTGCTTCAAAATCGTTCTGCACGGCTTCAATGCGGCTGCGCGGCACGGTGACGAAATCCGGCAGGCTTCCCAGAATCCACTTGAACGCCCACAGCAGTTGATGTTCATCACGACGTTCCGGCGAGGAATCGAATTCGTTCAGGCACCAGGTGAACGCCACCAGAGCCCGCTCACCCGCTCCGCCGAAACTTGCTGCGGCGACCAGCAGCATTCGCGTGTCGTACTGAGCATCGCGGTCACCCAGCGTATCCGCCAGTTGGACAGCCTGTTCCAGAACGGCGGTTCGCGCCGGTCCGTAGCCAAGCGTTTCGCATTCCGCGATGAGTCGAAAGTAGTCGCTCCAGTCCGCCATGGCAGCATCGCAGTCTCGCGGGGACGTCTGTGAGTGGAATGACTTGAGTCTCGCAGGCGTGCGATGCCGCCGCAAACGTCGTGCAGCGGAACGCGCGGCACCACCGGAACAATGCCGCCTTGCGGTCCGGTCACAGGTGTTCTGACCGGAACAGTTTCTCAGTGCCCCCTGATTGAGACTGCCGGACCAGGCACGGGCCGGAAAAACCGCCGCCGACGCGAATTTCACTGCAGTGCGGGCGGCAGGTGGTAACGTTGACGGTCCGCTGAAATCCGATGCCTCCGTTGCCGTCGATCATGGGAGAACTGAATATGAAGAAACTGAACCGTCTGCTGACCGTGAGCCTGCTGTGTATGCCCCTGATGACGTCGCCCTCTCTGCGAGCCGACTGGTACGGTTCCGACGACGGCTTTCTCGCTGCCGGATGCGCCATGCCCGCGATGGCCTGCTGCGGGCCGGCGGGTGTGTCGATGGCGTACGCCGGATTCTTCAGTGAAGGCCCGCCGCCGGGGACGATTGGTGAAACCTACACGCGAGTGTCGCATCCGATTCCCGAAGACAAACATCCTCGCATCGCCATGCTGGCCGTGCGAGACATGGGCGCCGAAGAACACATCACCGTGCAGCGAATGGGTGGTTACCGGATGAGCAACGGGATCTGGTTCTTCGAATCATCACGGCCGCTGATCAACTGTTCGGAAAACATTGTGCGTGTCGAAGCTCGACAGAACGCCAACGACATTCAGCCCTACAAGGTGAAGTTCGTGCGACTGATTCCCGGCCGCATTGTGTATCTGGACTTTTGATGCTTCGTCAGTGAAACGCGGAACGCGAGGTCGGCCCTCTCCCGCACATCGCTTCGCTCGTGCGACCTCTCCCGGACGGCTTCGCCTGGGGGTGGTCGATGCGCGGACGCTGCGCCGGACGGCTTCAATGCACCCCTCCCGGCCGAAGGCCAGCAGGGAAGGTCGCACGAGCGAAGCAAGTTCGGGGGGGCCACGACCGCGCGTTCGTCGCTCTGCGTTACCAGAACGCGGAACGCGCGGTCAGCCCTCTCCCGCACATCGCTTCGCTCGTGCGACCTCTCCCGGACGGCTTCGCCTGGGAGAGGTGGATGCGCGGACGCTGCTTCTGAAGGGGGCGGAGACATGAACGTGCGATCCGGCTTTTCAGCGTCGCCGCAACTCGCATTGCAACGTGTCGGCAGGTAGGATGGCAAGCGTGGGCTTCGTGTGATTCAACACCTGAAACCGAGGTGCCTGCGTGACCGGCCTGACTTCAAATTCTTCCCGCCACGCGCTGTCATTCCGCAGGACAGCTTTCGCGGTCGCGATCTGCTGTTTCGCGGTCGTTTCCGTGCCAAGTGCAAGCGCTCAGCAGAACGAAGACGCGTTTCAGTCGAAAGTGCTTCCGTTTCTCGACCGGTACTGCATCGAATGCCATATGGAGGGCGCCGCGGAGGGCGGGATTGCTCTGGATGCGTTTCCGAATCAGGCGGCTGCGCTGAGTGCCGGGAAGACGTGGCTGCGCGTCATGGACGCGATTGAAGCCGGCGTGATGCCTCCCGCCGATTCCGTTCAGCCGGAAATCCAGGAAACGCGGCAGGTGGTCGCCTGGATCGAAACGGATTTTCTGGCCGCTCAATGCAGCGCGAATATCAGTTCACCGGCGGTGGTGATCCGGCGTCTGAACCGACAGGAATACAACAACACCGTTCGCGACCTTGTCGGAATGGATCTGGATCCGGCCCGCGATTTTCCGCCGGATGACGTGGGATTCGGGTACGACAACGTCGGTTCCGCGCTCAACATTTCTCCGGTCCATATCGAGAAGTACTTTGACGCAGCCGAACGCGTGATGGATGCGGCGATCGTGCTGCCCGACGTCGAACCGTATTCGCCCGCCGAACTGATCGGGCTGAGAACCTATCCTCTGCCCGCTGATGCTGCCGTGGAGTTTGAACACCATCTGGCTCCCGGCCGGTATCTGGCGGACTTTAGTCTGGTACGTGTCGGTATTGCGGAGTCCGTTCCGCCGCCGAAGCTGGTGATTGGTTTCGGCACGGATCAGCGAACCGTCGACGCGACTCGCGTGCAGGACGAAACGGTCGTGTACCGCTACTGGCTGACGGTCGCGGAAGGCGACAACCAGGTGTCGGTCGCTCTGGCTCCCGGCCAGGCCGAAAGTGAGAACTTCGTCGTACCGAAGGAAGTTGCGGCCAACGTCAGCGGAGACCAGCGGTACGGAGGCGATCGGGGGCTGCATGTTGATTCGATGGTCGTGCGCGGTCCCGTTCCCACGGAACCCGACGGTCTGCCGGAATCGCATCGGCGGCTCCTGTTCACGATTCCTGATTTCGGTGACGAGGCACGGTTGAACTGCGCGAATCAGGTCATCGCACGGTTCGCGGAACGAGCCTTCCGGCGGCCGATCTCGAAGGATGAACTAACCGGGCTGCTCAGCGTTTTCCGGATGGCTCATGATCGCGGTGAGAGTTTCGAACGCTGCTGCCAGGTAGCTTTGACAGCGGTGCTGGTGTCGGCGCAGTTTCTGTTTCTGGTCGAACCCGATGACGCTGTCGACGATCGACCGCTGACCGACTACGAACTTGCCAGCCGGCTGTCGTACTTTCTTTGGAGCACGATGCCGGACGAAGCTCTGCTGAACGACGCGAAAAACGGAACTCTGCGACAACACCTTCCGGAACAGGTCAACCGAATGCTGGCCGACTCCCGGTCGCAGGCGTTCGTCTCCAATTTCACAGGCCAGTGGCTGCAGCTTCGCCATCTGAACGGTGTGGCTCCCGATCAGGACCTGTTTCCGACATTCAGCGATTCACTTCGCGATTCCATGCGTCAGGAAACAGAACGGTTCTTCGCATACGTGCTCCGTGAAAATCGCAGCGTTCTGGAACTTCTGGATTGCGACTACACGTTTATCAACGGGGAACTGGCGCAGCACTACGACCTGGCCGACACAGCCGGTGCCGATTTTCAGCAGGTATCGCTTCCCGATGACCGGCGCGGCGGCATTGTGACTCAGGCCAGCATCCTGACGCTGACTTCCAACCACAACCGCACGTCACCCGTCAAGCGCGGACAGTGGATTCTGCAGCAGCTTCTGGGAACACCTCCGCCGCCACCGCCTCCGGGAGTAATTCCGCTGGATGAAGGCCAGCAGGCAGCGGAATCGGCTTCGCTTCGTGAACGGCTGGAGCTGCATCGGGCGAATCCGGAATGCGCGTCGTGTCATAGCCAGATGGATCCCATGGGCTTCGCATTGGAAAACTTTGACGCCGTCGGTCGCTGGCGCAACACCGACGGTGACTTTGCGATTGATCCTTCCGGTGAGCTGGCCGGGGGGCGCCGCTTTGACGACGCGGCAGGACTGCGGCAGGTACTCAAAGCAACTGAGACACGGAAATTCACGCGTTGCCTGATCGAGAACCTGCTAACATACGCGCTGGGCCGGGGTCTGGAGCCCGGTGACTACTGCACGGTGGAATCCATCCGCGAACAGTTGGTTCGCGATGAGTTCTGTTTCCAGACAATCCTGTTCGGTATTGTCGCCAGTGACACTTTCCAGAACCGTGGTGTTTCGCAGGAATAGTGCCGCTGACCACTCGGCGCAGTGACCGTTTCACTGCGATGACTACGCCATCGAACGCAATCTTCAACATGGCTTCGCCCTTCTGAGAACGTCTGTTCTGACCAGCGGCACACAACAGCGTTGTGGTGCCACAGTCAGAGTCGCTTCCTGTGGAACTGCAGCACAACACGAGACACAACGATGAACACCCCGCATCCCAATCCGCGTTTCCACCGACGTTCCATCCTGCGAGGCATGGGCGCGGCGCTTGCATTACCATGGCTGGAATGTCTGCAGCCGACGGTTGCCCGGGCGGCATCCGCGACCGCAGCCGGTCAGCCACCGGTGCGAATGTGCTTCTGGTACGTGCCCAACGGCGTCCATTTGCCGACATGGTTCCCCGAACACGCCGGTGTCCTGACGGACCTGCCGGAGACGCTGCGGCCATTGTCCTTCGCGCGGGATTACCTGAACTGCTTTCACGGGCTGACACATAACACCGCGATGACAAACGGCGACGACGAAGGCTGCGGACACGGCCAGGGATCCGCCAGTTTTCTGACAGGAGCTCAGGCGTTCCGCACTCAGGATGACGTGAAGGTCGGAATCTCCGTCGATCAGCTCTACGCTCACCATGTCGGCAGCGCGACGCGATTTCCCAGCCTGGAACTCGGCTGCGAATCACCGCGTTCCGGCAATGCGTTCGGCTACAGCGGTACTTACAAGACTCACATTTCCTGGCGCACGGCAACGTCGCCGGCTCCTTACGAAATGAATCCGAAGCTGGTGTTCGACCGGCTGTTTACCGAAGGCAGCAGCAAGCTCACGCAGTCGACGGTCGCCGAACGCGATTTCTATCGCAAGAGCATTCTGGACTACGTCATCGACGACGCGAATCGGGTCCGAACTCAAGTCAGCCGCCCGGACCAGCGAAAACTGGATCAGTATTTGACGGGAGTCCGCGAAGTTGAACGGCGAATCCAGAATTCCGCCGTCAGCGCCGACATCTCCGGGACGGATTTCGCCCGGCCGGCAGGTATTCCGGAAGACTTCGACGAACACCTGCGACTGATGTGCGACCTGATGGTGCTGGCATTCGAAACGGACAGCACTCGCGCATCGACTTTCATGGTCACCAAGGAAGCCACCGATCGAAACTACCCGTGGCTGGGCTTCACCGACGGACACCACGAGCTTTCTCACCACGGCAACGAAGACGACAAGAACGCCAAGCTGCGCGAAATCGACCGGTACCACATTTCGATTCTGGCGTACATGATCGAAAAGATGATGACTGTCGAAGAGGCGAACGGAACAACGCTGCTGGACAATTCGATGGTCCTTTACGGCAGTGGCATCAGCGACGGTGACCGGCACGATCACATCAATCTGCCGGTCATTACACTCGGTCGGGGAGGCGGCACGTTCCGGACCGGTCAGCATCTGCAGTGCCGCGCGGAGACACCGATGTCGAACCTGCTGCTGGCAATGCTGCAGCAGGCCGGAGTTGCAGTGGATCGCTTCGGTGACAGCACCGAAACACTGCCGGGGCTGCTGACGACGTAAATCGCCCGACGCGACGGTTTTCGTGACTGCCTGGCTGCACGACGTTTCCATTCCGCCGATGTGGGATGTCAACGCACGGTCGCTGCAGCTCAGCCGTTGACTCATCAGTCCAGTCGGCGGGCTTTTCATCGATGACGGCTGCAATCTGTTTCCCGATCACTGCCTGACGGCGGTTTCGCTCATGAACATCTTTGCTTCGCGAACAACTGCGTCAGTGATTTTCGCACGCTGACGATCGCAGCGTTCAGTTGCCTGACAACGTTTCGCGTATCGGCGGAACAGCCACCGGCGACGTCGTCGTTCGGACAGCTCAGCGCCGGACTGCAGGATGACGACCTGGCAGTTCGACGGCAGGCAGCGATCGACAGTCGATCTGCCGACACCGATATTCAGAAACAACTGCTTCCACTGTTGAGCGAACTGCTGGTCAGCGAAAAGGACGGCCAGGTTCGTCTGGCCGTATTCGACACAGTTACCGACATGGGACCGGCGGCCGCAGACGCCGTTCCCGCGCTGGTTCACACGCTTTCCACGGACTACGGGGGCAAGAAGAACGAGGAATTGCACCAGGATTATCGCGCGGCTCTGGCGCTGGCGGCGATCGGTGAACCGGCGGTCAACGGACTTCGGGAGTTACTGACTTCTGAAGCCGACAACGTCCGCGCGGAAGCGGCGATGGCTCTGGGCCGCATCGGTCCTCCGGCGGCCGCGGCGGTTGCGGATCTGATCCGAGCACTCGCCGACAGTGAAGACCGCGTTCGGCAGGAAGCGTCTCAGGCTCTGGGAAAGATCGGTGATGCAGCAGTCGCTGAACTGACGGCGGTGTCGACACACGCAGACTCGGCGGTACGCGCGGCGGCAATGACTTCCATCGGGATCACGGCGACATCGGACAAACATGCGATCGATGCAGTTCTGAAGGCTGCTGACGATTCCGAGCCTGTCGTGCGCAGTGCGGCGATTACGGCTGCCGGACAATTGAAGCTTCCAGACGACGTTCGAAAGCCGCTGTTCCTGGAAAATCTCAGACATCCTGCTGAAACCGTCCGTCTTGCTGTTGTCAACATACTTGTGGATGACCGGTCGCTGCTGGACGAACTGCGGCCGGAACTCACGGAACTTCTGGCCGATGACGACGACGGGGTCACGTGGCATGCCGCGTTTCTGATTCAGCGACTCGGTCCGGAATCCGCTTCGACGCTCATCGAAGCGCTGCGACGGAAGGAATGTCGAATCGACCAGATCGGCCGCGCGCTGGCGATGATCGGTCGGCCGACCGTCGATCCGCTTCTTGCGTCGTTCAACGATGCGGATCCGCGAGTGAAGCAGGGAGCGGCACTGGCACTCGGTCAGGTTCTGCCGCTGGCGCCTGAGACTGTGCAGACGCTGGCCGCAGGACTCAGTGACTCGGATCGTGACGTTCAGGCCGCGTGTCTGACAGCGATCGGGTATCTGGGACCTCGTGCGCGCGAAGCTGTGCCGGCCGTGCGTGAAAAGCTGCGGGACGAATCGCCGTTGATTCGCGAACAGGCCATTGGAATTCTGTTCGAATCGGCCGTTCGCGACGCGTCGCTGATGGACGATCTGAGCGGAATGCTGGACGACGACGATCCGCGCGTGCAGCGTCGAGCCATCGACGCCATACGTTCAGCCGGCCCGCTGGGACGTCGGGCTCTGCCGGCCGTTGTCGAAAAGCTACGAAGTGCGGACGGCAGCGTTCGAATTGCCGCGGCGGAAATGATCGGCAGCCACGGTCGAGCCGCGGAAGAAGCCGTTCCGGCGCTGACGTCGCTGCTGGACAGTCAGGATCCGCAACTTCGAATCGTCGTGACTCAGACGCTAAGCGAACTCGGCCCGGCGGCGCGCCCGGCGTTTGAAAAACTTACCAAACTGATCGACGACAAAGATGTTGAAGTCCGTGCCGCCGTCATCCGGACGATCGGAAACCTGGATCTGGAACCGGCGCAGGTGCGGTCTTACCTGGCGGCCGCCCTGCACGACAGTGAATCCGACGTTCGCCGCCAGGCGTCTCGAGGAATTCAGCGTTTTGGCCGTCGCGGCAACATCTTTCTTCCCGACATCATCCTGCTGGCGGCAGACTCCGAACAAAGCCGCTTCCTGAATCGGGCGCTGGAACGTTATGAGACCTACGACGTGGAACCGCAGACAGTCACTGAGTTGCGGCAGCAGCTCGATCATGAGCACGACGCCGTACGGCTGCTGGCGATCCGATTTCTGGGCATTGCAGGATCTGTCGCCGAAGCTGCTGTGCCGCAACTGGAAACTCTGGCCCACGACGACAACGAAGAAATCCGAATGGAAGTGACGACCGCGCTCGCGAAGATTCACTCACGCTGATCCAGGGCACACCGTTAAACACCCTCCATCGCTTTACCTTAACCCGGATTTTTCTCGCGGGAAGGATTTCCTGACGTAACGCGTCCGGGAGACGGTGGTCGTTTCGAGTCGGCGAAATGCACGCTGTACGGCGGGACTCCGATCCGGCTGCGGCATTTCGACGGGATCGGAGTCCCATCGTACAAACCCGTGAATAATCCGGGTTAACGGCGTGCACGTTCTCCGCGCGCGGCAGGCGAGTTACGCAGCCACGCTCCCCCGCGTCAGCGCGACCAAGCGCCGATTCAACGGCCACCGCTCCGCTATACCGGGAGTCGTCGTCAGACTGTGACCTTGTCGTTCACTTCTTTGCCGACAAACGACAATTTCACATCGCGCACGCGCAGCCAGGCGAATTCGCCGGGGCGGACGGTGACGGTGGCGTCGGAATTCTGCGAAATCTGGATCGCGATTCCCATTCCTGCACCGAAGGAAAAATTTCCGCCGGCCTGAGGATTCACGAATGTCTTCGAAATTTCGATGTCCTGCCACGCGTCGTCCGTTTCCGGAAGCACTGGAACGATTTCGACAGACGCCAAAGTTCTGCGTTCACTGGTGCGTTTGGCGATATCGTTGAATTGGAAGAACGTGATTTCGCAGCGGCAGTGGCGAAGAAACACGGCGTCGAAGAAACCCGGCGACGATGCATCCGGCCGAACAGACACCTGCAGGCGATAGGTTCCGGCAAACGGGCTTCGGACTTCCTGGGCGACAAATGCCTGTCCGGTTCCCGCAAGTTCCAGTGGCGTACCCGTCGAATTTCGATTTGCGATGCCCAGCGCCGCGTGAGTCTCGCCAGAAGACTTGCCGGGCACCAATGTGAATCCAAGCGGTGTACCTTCATCGAGCATCGGACCCGCTCGCCAGCCCTTGGGACGGCTTGCCGCGGTGACGGGCTGCACCGGGTCATCGCCGGTAAAGTCGGTTTGCAGCAAATGGCGTTCGGGGTCGTAATCGGGAACTCTCAGCACGCTGCCGCCGGAAACCGCGCGAGCCGTCGACGCGGGAGCGTCTCCCAGCAGTTTCCACAGAGGTTCGCCGTCGGTCAGCCGGTGTTCGCGCCCAAGCCGGTCCGGAAACGTCGACTGGTAATCCATTCCCAGCAGATGAAACATCGATGCCGTCAGGTCACCGGGCTCAACACGATTCGTTTCCGGATAGGCACCGTCTCGATCGCTGGAACCGTAAACCTGACCGCCGCTGATCCCGGCACCGGCCAGCACGCAACTGAACACCGCTCCCCAGTGATCGCGCCCGCCGTTGGCGTTGATCTTCGGCGTGCGACCGAACTCACCGATCGCCACGACCAGCGTTTCGTCCAGCAGCCCCCGCTGGTCAAGATCGCGAATCAGTGCCGAGAAACCAACGTCAAACATCGGGCACAGGACGTCCTCGACTCGGTCAGCGTTCTGCGCGTGAGTGTCCCACAACGGATTGTCGACGGCGTTGTCACCCGGTTCCCGCGGCCACTGGACATGAACCAGGCGAACTCCCGCTTCCACCAGTCGACGAGCCAGCAGCACACACTGACCCCACCGATTGCGACCGTAGCGATTTCGAACGTCGTCCGGTTCGTCACCGACATTGAAAGCGGATCGGGCACTGCCGGACGTCAGCAGATCAAACGCCTGCTGCTGGTACTGGTCGTAGACCTGAATGGAATGATCAGAGCGATCAAAGCGGGCATTCAACTGGGCGAGAAGATCCTGCCGCAGATGCATTCTTGGCCGCGTGACATCGGTCGTCTTCAGACTTTCGATTTCATACCGCCCGGCCGAAGGATCGCCGATGAACAGTTCCGGATTCCACTGCGATCCCATGAACCCGGCGGTCTGGCCGGCGGGAGTCACATTTTCGTTCAGCCGGCAGACGTCGGGAAGCCAGACGGTACTGAGAGCCGGAATGCGGTCGGCGGGCTTCAGCCGCTTCACGATCGAACCGAAGTACGGCCAGTCCGTTTCGCTGATGACGCGTGCGTTCGGGCCGCGGTACCTGGATCCCGTCAAGACCCACGCACCGCTGGAGGAATGAACGTTGTCGTCCGTGGCCACCGATCGAATCACGGCCAGTTTGTCAGCGATCGCTGCCGTGCGGGGCAGCAATTCGCAGAACTGAATGCCGGGAATGTTTGTGCTGATCGGCTTGAACGGTCCGCGAATGCCCTCCGGGGCCTCCGGCTTGGGGTCAAACGTTTCGTGCTGCGGCGGGCCGCCGGCGAGATACAGAAAGATGATGTTCTTCGCTTTTCCGAACGACGGTCCGGCATCGCGGACTCCCCCTGCCGATTGCGACTGAAGCAGGGAAGCCAGCGTCAGCCCCGGGACCGCCAGTGATCCCGATCGGATCGCCCGGCGTCGGGACATCTGCTGACAAGGAGCCGGATACGGGGATTCAGAGCGAGTCATGGGAACCTCACGCTGGACGAGATGAGCCGGAACGGGAACCGATCCATGGTATCCAAATCCCATGCCCGGCGCTAAGAACCCCTAACAAAACCTGCGAGAGCCGCGACGTTTGTGGTTGGGTTTCAGGCAAGAAGTGAGAAGGAGACGGGACATCCCGTCGACGCCGAGCGCCGCCGCCTGAGACGCAACCACAAACGTCCCGAAGGGTTGCGACGACAGCAGCCGATCTGCGGCGTCATCACTCCTCGACGACATTTGTCGCCTCGTCATTCTTCCTTGCATCTCGACTACTGTCGTCACAACGCGGCCTCGGAGGTTTTGTTACGGGTTCTAAGTATCGATCATGTCACGAAGGCTCGAAGGTTCAGGTTTGCCGCACTGTTCGAACGGGTCTCAGGCTCGCGAACGATGCGGCATTTACCTTACGGCCCTGTGCCGGCGTGACGCTGCGGATTCACTGCGTTGCTACACTCTGACGCCGGACGCCGGGCCGGAGTCTGCGGGCGGTACGGCGGGACTGGCGAATTCCGCGGCAATCCGCTATTCGTCGATCTCATGAAGACAATCATTCGGTTCCGAAATCTGCTGCTGGCGATCGCCGCGCTCGCCGTGCTGGTGGCAATTCCGTTTTCGGAACGGTTGTCATTCGATCAGCGTATCGAGTCGTTCTTCGCCGACGATCATTCCGATGTGCGAATCCTGAAACGCAGCCAGGCAGACTTCGGAAGTGATGAATTCGTGATCGTCGCGTGGAGCGAACCGCAGTTGTTCGCTCTCGAAGGTCAGGCCGCGGAAGCCGGCATGTCGCTCGAACAGATCCTGGACATGCCTGACCTGGTACCGACACTTGAAGAGGCCGCCGCGGAGCGGATTCGTGTGCTGGCCGGTCGTCTGAACGCCATTCCAGGGGTCAGGCCGGAAAAGACGCGGCACCTTGCCGGATTTCTGCAGGACGCGCCCCGAAGCCGGAACACACGTCGAGCGCTGCTGCGTCTGTTTGAAGGTACGCTGGTGGGCGCTGATGGCCACACCACGGGAATCATCCTGGTGCTGGATCCGGCGGTGCAGGGCGGATCGGCACGGGAAGCCATGTTCGACGGGATTCGAAAGACCGCGGCGGACTTCAGTTCGGAAGCCGCCGTCGCCGGCGAACCCGTCCAGGTGTTCGACATGTTTCAAATGGTCGAACAGGATTCGCGGCAGTTGTTCATCGTGTCGCTGGTGATTCTGTCGGCGGTGCTGCTGACGATGTTTCGCAGCCTGCGGTGGATGCTGGCGCCGGTCGGTCTGGTCCTGGGATCCGTGGTGGCGACGCGTGCCTTGCTGTACGCCAGCAACCTGCAACTGAGCATGGTGGGATCGATGCTGAACTCGCTGCTGACGGTGATCGGCATCGCAACCGTGATGCATGTGATCGTCCATTATCGCGATCTGCGGCTCAGTTCCCCCGGCGATGACATAGCGCAGCGAATCATGATCGCTGTTCAGACACTTCGGGAACTCGGCTGGCCGGTTTTCTGGACCTGCGCAACAACGGCGGTGGGATTTGGTTCACTGTTCGTCAGCCGGATTACTCCCGTTCGCAGCTTTGCCATGATGATGTGCCTTGCGACGGCTGTCGTGCTGGTCGCCTGCGCCGCGGTGCTGCCGGCCACTCTGGCATCGGGTCGGCACGTCAGAATTCCGCCGCGAGTTCCGCTGGAAAGCTGGCTGGACCGGATTCTGGCGGTCACGTGTTCAACGCTGAACCGCCATCCGATTTCCACGGCACTTGCCTGTCTGCTGATCATCGGGGCGGCGGTTCCCGGCATCTTCATGCTGACCATCGAAACCGATTTCAGCAGGAACTTCCGCGAATCGTCGTCCATCGTTCAATCGCTGCGATTTGTGGAGTCTCATCTGGGACCGGCGGGAAGCTGGGAAGTCGCCTTTGACGCTCCGGAAGAACTGACCGACGAGTTCCTGGAAGACATCTCAGAACTGACCGAGCGCCTTCGCCTGATCTCGCCGGACCGAAGCCTGCTGCAGGTTCTGTCGCTGACAGACATCACCGACCTGCCGCCGCGGATCTTCGGTCCCGTGCGGACTCTGGAACGCATGAAGCGGCAGTATCCGGAACTGATCCGCAGCTTCTACAACCCCGAAACGCACCGCATGAGAATCGTGCTCCGTTCGCGCGAACAGCAGCCGTCTGAATCCAAGGAACGAATGATTAACGAAGTCAAAACCACCGTCGAAAACTTCTTCTTTGATGTGCCGGAAGGCGAGGCAGGCTACACCGCGTCCGGAATGTTCGTTCTGCTGACGCGAGTGATTGAAAGCCTGAACGCCGACCAGCTCAACAGCTTTCTCTGCGCGAGCACCGGCATTCTGATCAGCATGACGATTGCGTTTCGCAGCCTGAGAATCGGCCTGATTTCGCTGCTGCCCAATATCTTTCCCGTCGCCGTGCTGCTGGGATCGCTCGGCTGGCTGGGAATCCCCACAAATATCGGAACGGCGATGATCGCCAGCGTATCCATGGGACTGACCGTCGATTCCACGATTCACTACATCACGGCGTTTGAACGTGCCCGGCGGGAGAGCAGCATCACTGAGGCTCTGCACATCGCGCACGGAAGCGCCGGCCGAGCCGTCGTGCTGGCGCAACTGGCGCTGGTCGCCGGATTCCTGGTGCTGACTGCGTCGCGGTTCATTCCGCTTGTCTATTTCGGAGCGCTGATGAGCGTTTCTCTGGTGACCGGAGTGTTCGGAACACTGGTGCTGCTGCCCGTGCTGTTGAAGTGGACCACACCGGCGGAAACAACGAATGCGTAGCTGCTGTTCGACAGGACCAGAACTCTCCGGCAACCTGCTATCCTGCGCCCATGCCCGAACAGCCTCCCGCCAGAACGCGAGCTTTCGTTACGCCGAGTCCGACACCGAGCGTTCCGGCCGGGATTCCGTACGCCGAACTTCACTGCAGGACGAATTATTCGTTTCTGGAAGGCGCGTCTCACGCGGACGAACTGATGACTACCGCCGCAGCGCTCGGCAATCGCGCGCTGGCCGTGACGGACCGAAACACGCTGGCGGGAATCGTGCGGGCTCACGTCGCCGCGAAGGCCGTGAAGCTGAAGCTGCTGGTCGGTGCGGAGATCGTTCCGGAAGATTCCGCCGCAATGGTGCTGCTCGCCACCGATCGAGCCGCGTATGGCCGACTGTCCCGATTGATCACCGTTGGTCGGCGCCGGGCACCGAAGGGCGAATGCCGCCTGAAACTCGACGACGTGGCCTTGCACGCCGAAGGACTGCTGTGCTGTGTTCCGCTCAGTTGTGAAACGCGGCTTCGCTACGAACGACGCTTCCAGCCGGATGCCGACTGCGATATTCCGGCGACACAACTCGCAGCGCTGCGGCAAATTTTCGGCGACCGTTGCTATGCCCTGGCAGAACTGCACCACGGTCCGAATGACCACATCCGGCTCGCTCGCTGGCTGGACACCTGCAGGTCACTGAAGCTGCCCGTCGCTGCGGCCAACGACGTTCACTTTCATTCAAAGGAACGCCGACCGCTGCATGACGTCGTCACCGCGATTCGCTGCACTCAGACGCTGCAGTCGCTGGGATATGAACTGCATCCCAACGGCGAACGTCACCTGAAGTCCGCCAATGAACTGCTGACGCTGTTCGGAGGTCGGACCGATCTGCTGGAACGCACGATCGAGATCGCGGACCGCTGCCATTTCTCGCTCGACGAACTGAAGTACGAATATCCCGAGGAACTGGCTCCCGACGGCGTGACTCCGTTCCAGCACCTGTCGAACCTTGCCTGGACGGGAGCCCGCGGCCGATATCCGAACGGCATCCCACAAAAGGTCCGCGACCTGCTGGAACACGAACTGACACTCATCCGGGAACTGCGGTACGAAGCTTACTTCCTGACGGTCTACGATCTGGTGAGGTTTGCTCGCGAACGAGGCATCCTGTGCCAGGGACGCGGCTCAGCAGCGAACTCTGTGGTGTGCTACTGCATCGGAGTCACGTCCGTCGATCCCGATCGCATCGATGTGTTGTTCGAACGCTTCGTCAGCAAAGAACGCGACGAGGCTCCGGACATCGACGTCGACTTCGAACACGAACGCCGCGAAGAAGTGCTGCAGTATCTGTACGATCGCTACGGTCGGGATCGAGCCGGCATGACGGCGGAAGTCATCACGTACCGGCCAAGGTCGGCGATTCGCGACGTCGGCCGGGCTCTGGGACTGTCTCAGGATCGCATCGACAAGCTGGCGGTTCAGATGGAACACGTCGATCGCGTCGAACACATGCCCGACCGGATTCGGGAAGGCGGCATCGATCCCGCGTCGCTGCTTGGCCGCAGAATGGTGCAGCTTGTCAAACACCTGCTGGGTTTTCCCCGTCACCTGTCGCAGCACGTCGGCGGCATGGTGATGTCGCGCGGGCCGCTTAGCGAACTGGTACCGATCGAAAATGCGGCCATGGCCGACCGCACCGTCATCCAGTGGGACAAGAACGATCTGGACGCGCTGGGACTGCTGAAGGTTGACTGTCTGTCGCTGGGAATGCTGACCGCCATTCGCCGCTGCTTTGACATGGTGCGCGAACATCATGGCCGGGAACTGACGCTGGCCGGTGTGCCGTCCGAAGATCCCGCCGTGTACGACATGATCAGCGCCGCCGACACGGTGGGCGTGTTTCAGATCGAAAGCCGGGCTCAGATGAGCATGCTGCCGCGGCTTCGGCCGCATTGCTTCTATGACCTTGTGATCGAAGTCGCGATTGTGCGGCCGGGGCCGATCCAGGGAGACATGGTGCATCCGTACCTGCGACGCCGCGCCGGTGAAGAACCCGTCGACTACCCGAATCGGGCCGTTCGATCCGTGCTGCACAAGACTCTGGGAGTCCCCATCTTTCAGGAACAGGCGATGCGGCTGGCGATTGTCGCTGCCGGCTTTACTCCGGGAGAAGCCGACCGGCTTCGCCGCGCGATGGGAGCCTGGCGGAAGACCGGAGTCATCGAAGCGTTCCGTCAGAAACTGGTCGACGGAATGCTGGCCCGCGGTTACGAAAGCGAATTCGCGGAACGAGTTTTCAAACAGATCAGCGGTTTCGGGGAATACGGTTTTCCCGAATCTCACGCCGCCAGTTTTGCTCTGCTGGTCTACGTGTCCGCGTGGCTGAAGCGATACCACCCGGCCGTTTTTTGTGCGGCGCTGATTAACAGCCAGCCGATGGGATTCTACGCTCCTGCGCAACTGGTGCGCGATGCGCGCGACCACGGCGTCCAGATGAAACCGATCGATGTGAACTTCAGTGACTGGAATTGCACTCTGGAACCGTGCGACGAAGCACAGCATTCCTCAACGAGTCAGACGACGAACCCGCCGTTCGGGCACCATGACGAACAGCTCGACATGCGGCTTGGATTTCGTCTGCTGCGCGGTTTTCGAGAAGAACATGCGCGGCTGATCGAACAGATCCGCGCGGAAAGCGGAGCGTTTTCGTCGTTCGAGGAGTTCGCTCGCCGGACACAGCTTCCTCGCGCGGTACTGCAGCAGTTGGCGAAAGCGGACGCGTTTCAGTCGGTCACGGTTCCGCGCCGCCACGCGCTTTGGAACGCGCTGCCCGCCCGGGAACAAATGCCGCTGTTCGACGAACTCGAAGGCCCGGCGTCCGACGAAGCGAAGCCTGAACTTCCGGAAATGACTCCGCAGGATGACGTCGTGGCCGACTATTCCGCAGCCGGCCTTTCACTGAAGAAGCATCCCGTCGAATTTCTGCGGGAACAATTGACGCAACTGCGAGCGATCAGCGCCGCGGAACTGTTCGCACACGAACCCGATCGCCGCGTCAAAGTTGCCGGGCTGGTGCTGATGAGACAGCGGCCTCAAACGGCTGCCGGAATCACGTTCATGACTCTCGAAGACGAAACCGGTATCGCCAACCTGGTGATTTATCCGAGCGTCTGGAAACGCTTCCGTCAGACGGCTCGCTTTGCCAGCGTGCTATTGGCCACCGGCCGATTGCAGCGGGAAGGCGACATCATTCACGTCGTTTGTGATCGGCTGGATGACGTGTCGGAAATGCTGGCAAGGCTGGAATCGGCGTCGCGGGATTTCCGATAGCCGGCCCGAAAGCGGCGATACGGAACCTCCGGCGCTGCGTTCGTGCGGGTCGGCCAATCAGAACGCCGCTGGTTTCCCGAACGGTTGCTTCGTCGTGCTGGCTGCTTCGGGCTATTGCGGATTATTCACGGGTTTGTACGACGGGACTCCGACCCATTCGAATTGCAGCGACGGGATCGGAATCCCGCCGTACTGTGTACATGTCGCTGATTCCAGCTGACGCCCGTTTCGGAGATGCTTTACGTCAGGAATTGCGGATCGCGGGAGTCATCCGGGTTATTGCGCGGATCGCAGGTTCATGCGGCCGATCAGTGCTCCGGCGCCGCTTCGCAGAATCTGGAACGAAAGCGTGTCCATCTTTCGCAGGCGGGCTTCCTGCAGAATGAAACTCAGGTTCCGGACACCAAGCGTTTCGTAGCCGTCCAGCCCCAGCAGGATATCGCCGCTTTTGATGCCGTGAACCGAGGCCAGTCCGCCGGACTTCACGTAGACAATCTTCATGCCGCCCTTGTAGCGGCTGTCGAGCGACCGCTGTTCACGTTCGCTGAGTTCCTGAAGTCGGATACCGAACAACTTCCAGGTGGATTCCAGAATCGGATCGGTCGCTCTGGCAGGTGCAGATGTCGTTTCCGACGCAGCCACCGTTCGCGCGGGGGTCGATGTCGCAGCCATCGCGGCGACCGGCACGGTGGTTCCCACTCCGACGGTGAATGGCAGCTTGACTTCCGTGCCGTCGCGCAGAACCGCGACGTCCAGGACTTTTCCGGCGGGCATGTCGAGCAGTGCGCGTTCCCAGTCTGCGGAATCCTGAACATCAACATCTCGGGCGGAGCGAATAACGTCGCCTGGTTTCAAACCGCACTTTTCGGCAGCGCTGCCGGAAATGACCTGTTCGACAACCAGCTTGCGGGATTCCGGCGTCTTGACGTCGGATGTGATGACGCCGTGAATCACGCCGTTGAGCCGCTCGGGACTCAACAGCCTGGCAATCGTCACGCGGGCGTCATCGATCGGAATGGCAAATCCGATACGCTGGGCTCCGGCGCGAATTGCGACATTGATTCCGATGACTTCACCGTTCATGTTCAGCAGCGGTCCGCCGCTGTTTCCCGGATTGATGCTGGCGTCAGTCTGGATCAGATTCTTGTACGACTGCGTTTCGTCCACTTCCACGTCACGCGACAGTGCGCTGATGATGCCGGCCGTGACGGTGTGTTCGTAGCCGAACGCGTTGCCGACGGCAAAGACCTGTTCGGCCAGCATCAGGTCGCACGACGTGCCCATGGGCATCACGGTCAGGGGATGCTTCGCGTCGATGTGGATCACAGCCAGGTCATGGCTGCGGTCGAATGAAACGGCCCTGCCGTCGTAGGTTTCTCCGTCGTGCAGCGTAACCGTGATTTGCTCGACTTCGTGAACAACGTGGTAGTTGGTCACGATGTATCCGCGTTCGTCGACGACGATGCCCGTTCCCATGCCAGTGACGCGGCGGGATTTCGAAGCGAAGAATCGGGAGTCCCGGTCTTCGTCGGAGTTCTTTTCCGTGTGGATATTGACGACCGACTTGCGGCACAACTGCACGGCCCGGACCAGCGGCGACATTCTTGCGTCGTTGTCGGGAGCAGCGCGGCAGAAACCGCCCGTCAGGGGAAGCACGACGACCAGCGCAAGGAATCCGGTGCGTATCAACGACATGCAGAACCTGCGCCTTCTTCCCGAGGGGCAATGGTGTTGTCAGCCGGACCACCGGCCAAATCGTCTCCATCGTGCATCGGTCGCAGCGGAAATGCGGCTTGAACACCCCGAAAACCGCTGGCAAACTTTGCCCTCGTTACAATCGCGTTAACCTGGGTAGAATCTGAGTGCGGCGACGGAACGTTCCCGTCGATTTCCAAAACCTCGGCAGCCACGTTCAAGCGGCGCGATGCACTGCGACCGCGAACGGCGGGTTGCATCGCGGGGAAAAACGATCAGGCCGATGGCGTCCGCGAAACATTCACCGGCAGGACGCTGCGTTCTGTCAAAACGGCCGAATGTCGGCGACATTCACTGGGAGCCCGAGGACGATGGTGTCCGATCCGAAAGAAAACGTCACGTTGCGACAGGCTCGTAAGCTGATCCGTGCGAAGCAGTATCCTGAGGCCGTTGCGTTTCTGACGGCGGCTTTGACCGAAACCGTCGGTGACCGGCAATTGCTGGAACTCCTTGGCACAACTCACTTCCTTGCCGGCAGCCACGAAGATGCCCGGGCCGCGTTCGAGAAACTGACCCGAGCCGACCCGATGTACGCCGGAGGCTGGGTCAATCTGGGAGCCGTCTGCAACGTGCTGGGTGACTTCCGCCGTGCGACGGAAGTTCTGAGGAAGGCCATTCAGCGAGACCGCCACTGCGCTTCGGCCTACTACAATCTGGGAATCGCTCAAAAGGGAATGCAGCAGCCGGACATGGCGATTTCGGCCTACCGCGAAGCCGTCAAGCTGGATGCGTCTCTGGCGGAGGCATGGCTGAACCTGGGCAACCTGTACATGGACACCAGCAAGTTCAAGGCGGCCGTTGACGCGTTTTCAAAGGGACTGCAGGCGTCTCCGAATTCCGCGAAGCTGAAACACCGTCTGACCAAAGCCGAAGAATCCATGGCCGGAACGCGCCGTGTCGATCCGCCGTTCGGTCGCCTGGTCAACGAGGAGGAGCTCGCGAAACGACAGGCACGATCGCGTCGCCGCGACCTCGACGCCGCCACACGAAACCACGAACGCGAAGAAATTCGAGCGATCGTTAAGGAACTGCGCCACAACGTTCGCCCGATCGTGCCGCTGCTGGACGAAACCCTGCATCGCGAACTGCACCTGCTGCATCTGGCGGTGGTCGAAAAAGACACCCGCGGCGAATCTCCGGCGGCCTATGACGCGATGCAGCAGACGATCCAGGACCTCGATGCGTACCGGGCAAAGATGGTGGAAGTCACCGGCGAGATCCGCGCGCACCTGAAACGCACCGATCCCGGCCTGTAGCGATCTGTTACTCGGCGATCGATGGATGCAGAAGTGCGACCGACGCGCGGTGAGGGCGAGACTCCCGCCGAAGCGCCTTCCCGCCGGCTCAAGTTTGGCAAGAACGCTTTCCCGCCGAACAACGACCGCGTTAATCATCTGCGAAAATCGCGAGCGAAACTCGACGCCGTCCGGATCGGGCGATATACCTCTTCGGCGTGTTGAACAGCCCGCCCGTGACTTCCGAAACTGAGCCGTCCCATGAAACTGTCCGCTTTTCGCCGCTGCCCGTTACCGTCACTGTGCAGACAACGAAAGACAGGCCATCGGCAATTCCGCGGCAATGCGTTCTCGAAACGCCCGGCGCGACTGCTTTGCGGTTCGATCATCCTGTTCCTCGTGACATGCGGAACAGTGACCGAACACAACACCGCGGTCGCCGGCGATGTCGTGCGTGACCTGCAGAAACAGGCCATCGAACAGGGCACCGCGGCATTCGGCCACTGGGGCACCGATCCGGCGAAGTACACACAGTGGAAGACACATTCCAACCGGCTGATTCCCGTGTACACGTTTGGCACAAGAGGCGCCGGCAAGGGAATCGACCTGGATTCCTATCGCGGAGCCAACAGTCCGTATCGCGATGAAGTGAAGGTCATGCGCATGTATGGCCGCGTTCCGGAACGGACGGTCGATCCTTCGGCCGACTGGATGGATCAGACCAACATCACCGACATTCAGCGCGCGGCTGCGGCAGCCGGGCGCAAGTACATCTTTCTTGTCGTTTTCGACGGCATGGACTGGCAGACGACTCGCGCGGCAGCCATCGTCAATGAAGGCGCTGTCAGCTATTCCGAAGGCAGGGGCCGGGGAACACACTTCCAGACCTATGAAGCCGACGGGACGGCACAGTTCCACTACATGGTCACCAGCCCTCACAATGAAGGCACTGACGTCGACGTCGATACGCAGACTGTTCGCAATCCGGGAGGAACGATCTTCGGTGGCTACGACGCTTCCGCCGGTGGAACCACGCCGTGGGCGGATCCCGCCGACGTCGGATATCTGATCGGACAGCCATCGGAGCGAAACGCGAAGCACGCCTACACCGATTCCTCATCGTCCGCCACCAGCATGACCGCAGGCATCAAGACCTATAACAATAGCGTGAACGTCGGTCCCGGCGGAG